>JAMXAU010000157.1 GCA_024281365.1 Nitrospira sp. | reverse complement strand
CGATAGACCTTCGCGTACCAGTCGTCATACTGCAAGGTTTCATCGTACCCATAGCCTAGCGCCACAAACGGTTCGGCGCCCCGGTCGATGTCGTGTGTCCTGATGGTGACATGATCGATGACCGGCCAGAAGCCCACGCCGGTTTCGTCCAACATCGCCTTCAGGACGCCGGCAGCCTGGTTGCGCGCGACATACTCGGCGACCATGCGTTCCATGAGAGTGTCCAAGGCTGCGGCCTGATCGTTCATAGCGGCTCCTTTCCGAAGAAGAGTCAGGAGTCATTGGTCAAAGGTCATTCGACTGAAGCCATCGTTCTTTTTGCGCGTGACGAATGACCATTGACTGCTGACCGTTTTCATCCTCCAAACTTAATGCCTTGGGCTAGAGGCAAATCCGTTCCCCAATTAACCGTGTTGGTTTGGCGGCGCATGTAGGCCTTCCAGGAGTCTGAGCCTGCCTCGCGGCCGCCGCCGGTTTCTTTTTCTCCGCCGAACGCGCCACCGATTTCAGCACCGGACGTGCCGATATTGACATTGGCGATCCCGCAGTCGCTGCCCGAGGCCGAAAGAAAGCGCTCACTCCGACGCACATCGTTCGAAAAGAGAGCAGAGGAGAGTCCTTGCCGGACGTCGTTCTGGATTGCGATGGCCTCGTCGATCGTAGTGAACGTCATCACATAGAGAATGGGGGCGAAGGTTTCACGTTGCACGACGGGCCAATGGTTTTGTGCTCGCACGATCGTCGGTTCGACGAAGTATCCAGGGCGGGTCAGCACGCGCCCTCCGTGGAGGATCTCTCCGCCTTCTTTCTTGATCTCATCGAGGGCGGCACGATAGCCCTCCACCGCCACCTGGTCGATAAGCGGTCCCATGAGCACCTCTTTTTCCAACGGATTACCGATCTGGACTTGTGCATAGGCCTTCACAAGTCTGCCGACGAGCTCCTCGCACCGCGATTCATGGACAATCAGACGTCTGGTCGTCGTGCAGCGTTGGCCCGCAGTCCCGACGGCCCCGAACACAATTGCGCGCACAGCCATATCCAGGTCGGCGGTCTCATCGACAATGACGGCATTGTTGCCGCTCAGTTCGAGCAAGGTTCGGCCGAGTCGTTGTCCGACCAATGACGCGACTCTCCGACCGACCGGCACCGAACCGGTAAAGGAGATGAGCGGGAGGCGCTCATCCTGGACCATCTGTTCGACCAGCGCCGGTTGCTCGGCGATGAAGAGCGAAAAAATACCGGCATAGCCCTGTTGCTGCATCACACGATTGCAAATCTGTTGGACGGCCACCGCGCAGAGGGGGGCCTTCGGCGACGGTTTCCAGATGACGGTATCGCCGGCGATCGCGGCCAGGAAGGCATTCCAGGCCCAGACCGCTACGGGAAAATTGAACGCCGTGATGACGCCCACCGGACCGAGCGGATGCCACTGCTCGCTCATGCGGTGCGCCGGCCGTTCGGACTGCATCGTGGCTCCGTAGAGCATGCGTGATTGGCCGACGACGAAATCGGCCATGTCGATCATCTCTTGCACCTCTCCGTCACCCTCAGCTTTGATCTTTCCGACTTCCAGAGACACCAACGTGCCCAACTGATCCTTCTTCTCTCTCAGGGCCTGGCCGATCAGTCGAACGACCTCACCTCGCTTCGGCGCTGGGACCATACGCCAGACCTGAAACGCCTCAAGCGATTCTTTCATGATGCGTTGATAGTCTTCTAACGAACAGGGGTAGACCCCGGCGATCTGCTCTCCAGTCGTCGGGTTGATCGAGGGGAGCAACGTTCCATCATTGCGACCAGACCACCACCCAGTGCCGGTACTGCCACCGGAGTTGACGGCTTGGATGCCAAGGTCCCTCAATGCGGAATGACTCGTGCTCATCGAAAGCAACCTCCCAATTCGTTGTCCAAGAAGTTTCGCAATAAGATGGATTCCTGAGTGATGAATCCATGGTACTGCTCGGGATGACTCAAGACAAGGTCCATGACGCAGCAGACACTGGATGCGGTCGTCATTTGGATAGCCGACCAGAGCTTGCCCTTGATGCATTGCGGATACACTTTTTTCACATAATTTTCCTCGAAGAATCCATCTTTGTTCGTGCCGGTGACCGACGCATAGATCAAGACGACATCTTGCAAGGTTTGTGGCACGGCCCGTTCGAGGACGCGTTTCAAGGTATCCCGGTCTTCATTGAGCTTGAGGTCCTTCATTAAGAGATGGATTTTTTCACAGTGGCCTGGGTAGCGGAGTGTCTTGTAATTCATCGTGCGGACTTTGCCGGCATAACTATCGGCCAACGTGCCGAGTCCGCCCGACGTATTGAACGCCTCATAGAGCAGGCCGTCCAGCTCGATCGTTTCGTAGCCTTCGAGCGGCTGGAGCGGGACTTTCTCGCCTTCCTCGATCCCATAGCAGACATTGCCGTATTCGTTGATCAGTCCATCGGTCGACCAGGTCAGCGAATACTTCAGGGCATTGCTGGGATGGACCGGCAGCGCACCGACACGCATCTTGACCGTGTCCAACGTATCAAAATGTGTCATGAGCTCGTGCGCCACGATACTGATGAACCCCGGTGCCAGACCGCATTGCGGCATAAAGGCATGGGTGGCTCCTGCGCTTAGCACTTTGATCTGGTTGGTGACCTCGACGTCTTCCGTGAGATCGAAATAATGCAACTGATGGGTCAAGGCCAGGCCGGCGACCGTGGGGTTACAAAAATAGGGGAGACTCGAGAGAATAGCATCAAATCGATGGGCGGAGAGATACGTGCTGACTGCGTTCGGATGTCGCACATCCAGTAGACACGGTGTCACTCGTTCCAACTTGAGCTGGTTTACGAGATGGGTCGGCGCCTCCAGGGTCATGTCGCCGAGATGAACGTCGTACCGACCGGACTGATTCAGAAGGCAAGCGATGAGGGAGCCGATTTTTCCAGCCCCAAGCACGAGCACATGATTCATGATCGTGCATTATACTCCAATGTCATGTTCTGGCCATGTGCTTTGCACATTAGCGCAACATTCGGTCGTCAACTCGATTCACGAGAGTCGATGACATATTGTGGAGGGACGGTTGGTTCGGTTGCGACATGACTATATCGGCAGGGGGGGATATCTGCTTGGAGCCTTCGTAAGAGGGTCGTCATCTTCATCGTACCGGGCACTTCGCAGATCCAGACGTGCATGCCGGATTCCAATTCATCGAAGTGACGTTGCACGCGAAAGCTCGGCTGTTCCATGAAGTAAGCGGAGAGAAAGCCGTTGACCGCTGTCACCACCCAGGGATGGTCCTTGATATAGCGGTAGCTGAGCCGGAGTTCTGTCACAGTGATCTGTTCTTCGGTTTCCATTGATGCACTCTATCAAGTCTCACATTGAGACTGCCACTGCAGAAAAAAGTGACAGCGAATCATCGTCCCGAGCGGAGAGATCCCTTGGCTCACTTGTGGATGGTCGATAACCTTGAAGCGGGATTATCGAAACTGAAACCGGATGGAGCCCCCTTGCTCTGTGTACCATCAAGAGAGTAGGGTAAAAGTGTCACGTCGCTGCCGCCTCATCCTGGAGGTGGTCATCATGGTCCTCCGTGGGGCACAATTCCAACGGTCTGGACCTGCCGGGTGTGCGTTCCTCACCAGACGGGCCCTCTCCTCGTACTCCGCCATGTTCATGGAGGAACAGTCCGCTGCCGTCTATTCGCCACAAGATGGTCGGATGACGGGCGGACATCTGATTGGACTCCACGGCAGGGAGGAGTGCAAACAATTTCACAGAGGACTCGCGTCGTCTCGCGCGAGAGGGTGATTTATGTCATGGGGATATTGGGGAATTGTTATTGGGCTGACAGCCATGGTGATCATGTCGATTGCGTGCATACGTTTACTTTCCTTGGATGACAACAAGGAGGGGCAGAAATCGAGGTTAAATGCCGGCGCATCGAGTGATCGCACTCCGGAACCGTCAGCCATCAGCAGGCGAGCCGCATGACGGTATGGTGTTGGCTCGATCCTTGTGGGTATGAGCGTGGGGGAATGTTCGGGTGAGACGGTGGGAATTGGGGAGAGGATGGGTGTGTTCATAAACCAATCGCTAACAAGGGGAGGGAGCAATGGGGCCGATGAAGGCAATCACCAAAGGAAACGCTCTTTACGAGGTATTGGGGGGCAAGTTGATCAAGGACGGGTTCACCAACCAGCAGGACCTGGAAGACTACGTGAATCATCATTATCTTGTCCTGCCCGTCGTCGATAAACAAGGGCGGCCATGGCTGCTCGATGGAAAGCCGATCTATTGTCTTCACGGAACTCAATACGAAACAGTGAGCGATGAGCGAGTCCATCTTGCCCGCTGTCCAGATTGCGGTGGCATGGGGATTCGAACCGATGAATTCGTTGTCGAATCGGATTGCATCCACTGCACAGTGTGCGGACATGAATTCGATGCCAGGCTGGAGATGATGGAGACGTAGATCGGCGTACCACCAGTACGCGGGAAGAAGCGACGGGTTAGTGATACAGTCCGAGTTGCCTGAAGGGTAGGGCTGACCCCTCGCCATGCACCCGACTAGCTTTTCTGGTGAGTACGCCTTGTCT
>JAMXAU010000156.1 GCA_024281365.1 Nitrospira sp. | reverse complement strand
CTTCTTTCAATACCCCGTACAATATCCTTTCGGTATCTAACCCATTGGCTTTTCACGATTTTTGTTGCTTTTGTGGCCGGACAAAGAAGGACGATATTCCAGGCGGAGGTCGAGTATCCAAGGGCAATCGAGCTTCTAAGGAGCTGATTCTCCTCAATCGCCAGCAGTTCGAAGCCTCTAGCGGTCGGAAGATGAAGGTCATGCTGATCTTCCCGCCGGATTGGTTTCCCTCTGAACCTTACCTTTCCTTACCATCTCTCACCGCCGTTCTCCGCCAGGCCGGTCACACGGTCATTCAAAAAGATATCAACTGTGAGATGTGGGACTGGTACTTCAGCGAGGACTTTTTGAAGAAGGTTCTGCGCCGGGTACCACAGCAGCTCGACCGGCTACGGAAGCTTTCCAAGAAGCGAGATCTCGACGCAAACGAGATGGAACTGCAGCTCGCGCTTTGCGATGTGACGCATCAACGGATGGCTAAATTGATTCAGAATGCCGAAGAGGCGAAGCGCATTATACGAAGCAAAGAGTTCTATGATATCGATAAGTTAGAATGGTCACTTCAAGTGTTTCGTGAGGTGATGTCGGTAATCTCGCTGGTCTATTTCCCGGCGAGAATCTGCATGCCACCGATGGAGACGGATCTGTCGTACAAGGTCTTCGTCTCGTCCGAGGTGATCGACGCGGTGAACGATACCCAAGTCAATATCTACCGCGATGTATTCGAGCATTTGGTGAAGCCGGCCATTGAACGAGAACAGCCGGATGTGATCGGGATCTCGATCGTCCTGCAGCAGCAGATGTTCTCCACAATGACCTTCTGTGCGCTCATCAAGCAGCACTTTCCCCACATCCACATCACGATCGGCGGGAATACGGTGACGCGATTGCGCGATGTGCTGCCGCAGTCGCCCTTGTTCCAGTACTTCGACAGTGCCGTCGTCTATGAAGGGGAGACGGCCTTCGTGCAGCTGGTGTCGGCGGTAGGGGCGAAGCGCAGTCTGGCCGAGGTGCCGAATACAATTTTTAAGGACGAAACCGGGGTCCATACGTCACCGACCAGCTACGCGGAAGATCTTGCAACCTTGCCGCCGCCGGATTTTGACGGGTTGCCGCTGGAGAAATATTTCGTGCCGACGAGGATCTTGCCTTATCTGGCGACGCGCGGCTGCTACTGGGGGGGCGCTGCGAGTTCTGCGACCATGGCGAAGGGTATACGGCCGGGTACCGATCGAAGAAAATTCAGGATGCCCTCGCTGATATTCAGTTCCTTCCGAGATAAATACGGCACGACGCATTTTCATTTCACGGACGAGTCCTATCCACCGGCTTTGTTTCGCAAACTCACGCGTGGGCTGATTGATAGCCAAATGGGCATCGTCTGGACGACCCACATGCGATTTGAGAAGAGTTTGCTGGATGAAGCGGTCTGGCAGGATGCAAAGGAATCGGGCTGCAAGTACCTCCACTTTGGTTATGAGTCCGGCGTTGAGCGCGTCTTACAGCTGATGGATAAGGCCACGACGGCTGAGGTGATGACCAAGCACCTCAAACTGACAGCGGAGGCGGGGATTTGGAACCATTGTATGGGCTTCTTCGGATTTCCTGGAGAGACGAAGGAAGAAGCCTGGCAGTCGGTGCAGTTCCTTGAACAGAACAAGGACCATGTGCATTCGCTCGGCTTCGGGACGTTCGACCTCGGACGGCACAATCCGGTTGCCAAGCATCCGGACAAGTGGGGCGTGACAGCCTACAAGAATCCGGAGTGGGATCTGGCATTGGACTACTACTACACTGTGAAGAACGGGATGAGCATCGAGGAGGCTGAACGAGTATTCGAACAGTTCGAGCGGAACCACAATCCCGGTTGGGATCTTCGGCTCTACACGCGGGAATACATCTTTCTCTATATCTCAAGGTTTGGTTTAGGTAAGTTGTCAGAGTTGCAGTATAAGTCGGTAAAAACGGTTGGCGTGACCACGACGCTGGCGGGGAAAATGTAATGGATGACGTGAAGGGTAAGGAGTGAGCGGTAAGGGGCGATGAGATACTTCCGGAAATTCGCCTGACGCCTAACGTTTCACGCCTAACGATTATGAGCGGACTTGTCCAAATCGACGGCTTGGTTCCGATCAAGAAAGAAGATCGGAAGAAATCCAAGGTCATGCTCCTGTTTCCACCGGAATGGGTGCCCACGGCGCCGTATCTTGCCTTGCCTTCGTTGACCGCCGTGCTGCGTGAAGCGGGCCATACGGTCATCCAGCGCGATATTAACATTGGGATGTGGGACCATTTCTTCAGCATGGAATTCCTGATCTGGGTGAAAGCTCGGTTGGGCATGCAGCTGAAAGGATTGCGAGAGAAAGACAAGGCCGGCGCACTGACTGAACGAGAGATGAATCAACTCGCCGTGGTCGAGCAGGCCTATGAGCGTGACCTGTTCGATCTCGCAGATCGGGCTGAAGACGCCAAGCAGATCGTGCGCGGCGAGCGATTCTACCGGGCTGAGATATTGGAAGGGGCGCTCAATACCTTTCGTGAGACGATGGCCTATATCTCTGCCGCCTACTATCCCGCCTCGCTCGTCTTCTATCCGATGGAAAGCAACCTAGGCTATCGACCGGGCGTCTCGAAGGAAGTGTTCGCCTGTTTGGAGGACGAGCAGGTGAACGTCTATCGGGATCTCTGCAACCAGCTGGTTCTTCCGGAAGTAGCCAAAGAGCAGCCGGATGTGATCGGCATCTCGATCGGCACACAGATGCAGTTACTGGCTGGGCTCACCTTTGCCAAGCTGATCAAGGAATCGTTCCCCCGTACCCATGTCGTGGTGGGAGGCAATGTGATCACGCGTCTTCAGGAAGACCTGGTCCATCATGAGCGATTCTTTACGGAGGTGTTTGACTCTGCCATTCTCTACGAAGGGGAGCATGCCCTGCTCTGGCTCATTGAGGCTCTGAATGGGCAGCGGCCTCTTGCGTCCGTCCCCAACTTGATCTATCGCGATGTATCAGGGCTTCATCGCAATCCGGAAGTCTATACCGAGAAGACGACCGCGCTGCCGTTGCCGGATTTCGATGGGATGCCGCTGGATCGCTATTTCGTTCCCGAACTGATTATTCCTTACTTGGCAACACGCGGCTGTTATTGGGGGCGGTGCACATTCTGTGACCATGGGCAAGGCTACTTCGATCAGTATCGTGGGATGCCGGCCCAGCTAGTCGTTGATCAGATCAAGGCGTTACGGGACAAGTACCAGTGCCGGCACTTCTTGTTCAGCGATGAGTCCTATCCGCCCGCACTGTTTAAGAAAGTTTCACAGCTGTTGGTCGATCAGGATGTAGGGATCAAGTGGACGACGCTCATTCGATTTGAAGAGACGCTGCAAGACCAAGCCATGTGGGACCTTGCAGCCAAGGCCGGCTGCTGCACGCTCTATTACGGCATGGAGTCGGCGAATGAACGTGTGTTGAACCTTATGGACAAGCATGCGAAGAAGAGTGTGATTCAGCGCAATCTGGAGATGGCGGCGAAGTCAGGAATCTGGAACCATGTGATGGCTTTCTACGGGTTTCCAGGTGAAACGTTCGAAGAGGCGATGGAGACCCGCCAGTTTGTCCTGGAGAATCAGCCGGTCATTCATTCGTTGGAACTGTTCTACTTTGTGGCCTATCGTCATACCCCGATGGTGCGTCATCCTGAGCGATTCGGAATTACCATCCACAAGCAGGAGGAATACGACCTCCCGCTCGACTACTACTACACCTTGAATGATCCCAGCACTTTATCTTGTCTCGATGCGATGCAACTCTGCGAGGAATTCTACAAGCGCGATTTTCATCCCTGGGCCGTGCGTGTGAACTCGCGTGAGCATGTCTTTCTGTACATTTCAAAATATGGGACGAACCAGTTGCCGCAAATCTACGCGCAGCAGACGCAGCCGGTGGGATCAGCGGACGGTGTTTCCGGCTTGATTACCTGGCCGGTGGCACAGTCGTCTGGTGATGAAGGAATGTCGCGGGTCACCAGCCACGAGGCCAGTTAATACGGCACGTGTGTGATGAAGACTGGTTGGACGAGGGACACTTACAGGATTGTGTGCTGTCTATTGGTCTTCGTCATCCGGGACGAACACGGTTGAAATCAGCGCGTAGGCGGCCTCGACAGTCTTAGTCATGTCCTCCGCTTTCCGAAACTGTTGCATATATTGAGCGGGGTTATTCGTGAGGCCGGCATAGCGCGACGGATTCCAGGTATAGAGCTGGACACGTTTTGCTCGTTCAAGGTCTTCGACTGTGAAGGGATGGGTGAGCCCCAGCACGTCTAAGGCATGGGCGATGTCTTGCTCGGTGATCGAATCCACGGGCGGAGTGTGCCAAAGGCAACAGATTCTGTCAACAAAGATGGGTGACATTGCTGTGGGAAGAGCCGGTATTTCGGTATGATCGCAATAAGTTCAGGAGGGGCGATGACGGAACAACGGATGTTCAAATTCTATCAAGCCGATGTCTTTACGGCTCAACCGTTCGGTGGCAACCCCGTGGCGGTCTTTCCAGAGGCGGACGGACTGACGGACGACGAGCTGCAGCAGATTGCCCGAGAGATGAATCTCTCAGAAACGGTGTTCGTCTTTCCGCCGACCGATCCCACCGCCGCTGCACGATTACGGATCTTTACTCCCACACAGGAGATTCCATTTGCCGGCCATCCGGTGCTGGGCACATTCTATGTACTGGCTCATCTTAAACGGATCGCATTGAACGAGGGTGTTACCTGTCTTTTGCAGGAATGCAATATCGGCGTATTTCCTATCGAAGTGCACTGTGAGCAGGCACGAGTCGTGCGGGTCGTCATGTCTCAACCGAAGCCTGAGTTTCTCGATCCCAT
>JAMXAU010000155.1 GCA_024281365.1 Nitrospira sp. | reverse complement strand
TTGCCCCCTCTCAGTTCGAAGCAGCATTCCTTTCCACTGCCCACAGTGCGCAAGACATCGAGAAAACCATCCGCGCAGCCCAGGTTGCATTCAAGAAGCTTTAGCCGGATGCGGGAAAAGTCCGCCAGCGGCGTTCTCGCATCGCTCAGAAGCTCACCGTACGGCACTGAGTACGATTCGCCTCTTCACTCGCTGCGGCCTTGCCGGACAGCATTTTTGCGCATCCTGCTGAGCTGTTCAGAGTCCTCTTATCCCTCGATCGCTGAGACAGCTACAGAGGTCAAAACGAGCTTTCCCGCAACCTGTTAGTGGTCCCCTCCTGAGACAGATATCTGAATCCAAATAGATACAGGGCGTATCTGTTTAGATTCAGGCGCGCTTCTCTAGAAGTCTCTACTCACCGCTCGCTCCCCTTACTATTCATCATCTTCATCTTCTGCTTCCATAGCTTCTTGCCGCGATCAGCATAGGAATTTCAATCAACCCCACCCGTCCCATCATATCCATGGCTTGAAACCTCCATTACATGAAACCAAGAACTGATAGAGCATAGCTAAGAGCATACCCAACCACGCGGAAACGTGATCCTCTTTATTCATGCCATAAGCCACTTACCATCAGCCATCCACACTTTCACGGGAACCATTCCAGCATGCCGTTTTGACCATTGTCAATTGGTCTGAACCTGGCACAACACCTGCTCTTATCTAGAGTACACCATGAAACCGCATTTGATTCTGACAACCTGGGTACTCATCGGCTGGTGGTCTCTCCAGATATCATCAAGCGCCTCTGCAGCGCGGCTTGAACAGTCCGACCTTGGATCAACCCTGAACCAGCAATGTGACCTCTGTTGGTATCCCTCGCCGAACGAAGACCGTTCTGATCGGCTCCCCACCTACAAACAGCCACGACACAAGCGCCCGCCGAACAGCCGCCCACAACGCTATCCCAAAGGACGGTACAAGTTGAGAGCCGACCAGAAATCTATTCGGCTCTCTACTCTTCGATCCAGCATACGACACGAGATGAGACTACTGAGCACCCTCCAGATACGGGCAGTCGATGGAGACACCATTCGGGTTGGAGGCGAGCGCATCAGACTGCGCGGCATCGATACACCAGAAATGAATGAGCCGTCGGGGCCAGCCGCCAAGCAACGGCTGGACGAGTTATTACGCCGAGGCCCCATTCACATCGTGCCCCACGGGCGTGACGTCTACCATCGCCTCATCGCCGATGTGTTTGTGAATGGACAAAATGTCGCCGATATTCTGCGAAGTGAAGGACTATCAAAAGCAGGATAGCTGGCATCAGCATGATTCAAGAACGAGTTCGACCGAGAGTGAACATGCCTTTTTTTTCCAAGGAGCAGCCAGATGCAACCTCTCATCCAAAGCGAAACCGATTCGAAAGTAAATGTAACCTTTGTCTCTACGCATGGACTCTGGCTGTTGACCAACAACAGTGAGCTGTTTGTTTCGTTTCTCGAATTTCCTCAACTTCGAACCGCCTCTTCAATAAAGCTCAACCACGTGGTGCGACTCCGTTCCGACATTCTGTATTGGCCAGATCTGAATATTGAGATCCCAGTCAAACTGGCACGATACTTCCCGCTCACATTTGTGAAACCGCACCCATCCAGACGATCCGCTCGACGAACGAAGACAAGATCCGTCACAGTCCAAGAGACAGCCTCTTACCCCTCTCGATGAATCCTTTTGGATTCACTGGATCGAAAAAGATACGCACGCACGATATATTACGTACACTTGCCCAATGATAACTATTTGAAACATCAATACGCCCTGAGAATGCACCAAGGCATGGTTCATGCGAAGTGTATTCTCAACGGCGCCTCGTGTCCTCAGAATCGATGGTTATGCGCAGCTGCAATGAGCTGTAACAGGATGACCAATTTCTGAAATATCCGGTTAACGATAGCCGACCTGTTGCGGGGCTTTATCATGACAAATGCTCCATCACCAGATTGAGTGCACCGAAAGGGCATACGAAGGAGAACCCCATGATCATGTTCAAAAGCCAGTTCGTCCAGCTTGTGTTTACAGCAATCACTCTCGGGTTCATCCTGGGCGCTCTCTCGATGATCTGGCCTGCGATCATTGCCGTGTTTCTCGGGATTCTCCTGCTGCTTCAATCGCTCGGCACCGAACCGGAGATCGCGAGACTGTCGTGGTCCGAAGTAGACAACGTATCGGTTGTCATCGGCGCCTTCCGGCGTCCCGGTCCTCCGACAGTTCTCTCATGACGAGTCAAGGAAGCATCCCGCCTTGAGGCCATCACCGCACAAGCTAAAACATGTTGAGAACCGGCAGATTCTACAGACATTCCAGAAGCGAACACTGTCGGGGGAGTTAGGAGAGTAAAAATGAATGTGAAAGGGTTCATTCTCGAAGATGACCAAGGCAGAGAATTTGTGATGGGGTGTGAACGACCCTATGCCCAAATTGGGCGAACGTTTCTGCTCCAGGGCTGGCAACGCCGGAGACTGATTCCTTTACAATGTTCAGAACGAGAAGCTCGTCATGTCGTGGGAGAGGCATTGATGGCACTCGACGATTTATTCACCGCACTGCTCAAACGATGCCATGACCATCCCCTTAGCTGAACAGCCCAAAGAAGGATGCTCGGATATCCGGAGACTGCCCGTGAAGACAGGCCACGGCTGCAAAACATGAGTTGCTGCCTAGGCATTCATACCCCACACTCGGGGTGGTCGTGGGTGTGGCCAGGCCAGTGGATGTCGAGACCAGGCTCCCACAGGGTCATGGATGAATTCTCATTCAAAGTGCACCGCGGGCCACGACGAAGGGATTTGGGTGGTGGGTGATAGACTGAGGCAGACGTTTCACCTCTTCAGCTCCAACTCAAAGTACAACACTACCAGCCTAGAGGGGCTACAGTGTTGCCATACAAACACACTCCTATCGACACCCGAGGAAGGAAGACCTCGAGTCTTGGCCTGACCCACGGGCATTCGCTCCGAACGATGGCGAGGATCCTAGGACAGGCCCCGAGTACCCTGAGCCGGGAAGTGGCCAGAAACCACGGCTACGGCGCTGTAGGTGTTGCCGCGTGAAACGCTGCGGAGCGAATCGGTGACTACCTTGTGGCAGGCCTGCAATGCCCGTCGCCAGCGGGTGCGCGGCCAAGACCGCCGGGGCCAGATTCCCAACATGACCCCAATCACCGAACGGCCTACCGACGTCGCCACCCAGACCATCCCCGGTTACTGGGAAGGCGACGTGCTGAAAGGCGCCCGCAATGGCTCGGCCGTGGGCACCCAAGTGGAACGAACAACGCGCCTGGTGCTGCTGGTCCACATGGACAGCACGGTTGCCGCCAGTGCGTATCGAGGCTTTACGAAGGAGCTCTGGCATGTGCCCTCCCCACCACGGAAAACGCTGACCTATGATCGGGGCAAAGAGATAGCGAACCATGAGCAGTCGGCACACCGCCTCGCGATCCAGGTGTTCTTTGCCGATCCGCACGGCCCCTGGCAACGCGGGATCAACAAGAATACTAGTGGCCAGCCGTGCCGGCAATTGCCGAAGAACACGGATCTATCGGGTGATACCCAGCGGCAGTTGAATGCCATCGCCCATCGGCTGAACACGCGCCCACGGAAATGCCTCGTCTTTGCGACGCCGCTGGAGGTCCATGCGCAACTGCGCTCTCATTCAACCGTTGCAGTTGGAACGTGAGACCGTCCACCCAAAGCGGAAATGAGACCCTCCCAAGGAGGTTAGACGATAGGTCTATATGTATCGAATGAGATTCAGTCCGTGTCGATTTGGATTCATCGCCATACAGCTCAGTGTGGAAACGCAACAAATCCCCAGAGAAATGGCAGCTGCATAGTGGTCTGCTTATTGCAAATCTAAATTCTAAGAACATCCAGTTGAGGATGCCTGCAGACAATGATGTCAATGAAGCGACAGGACTATATTTTTCATCGCATTCGCTGTACGGAGGGACCGACCAATGGAAGGATTTACACGCGCCAACTTATTTGAGCTCAGCAGCAAGACCATTCATGTCACCTATTCCACAACAAGTATCCTAGGAGGGCCGATTCTCAGTTATCGCGATGATCTGCGGAGTCTCACCTTCCGGGGTGATGACATTCAGATCGGACAGACGGCGTTGGGTGAGATCGTCACGGTCACGCTCGAAGTCGTTCCCGATCTCCGCACCGTTTCATTTTCGCTGATCGTGCCCACCGTAACGGTCATGCCGCAATCCAACGGGGCACGAGTGAAGGTACTCGGCGTCACAACGACTGCTCCAACGACAATCGCCGGGCCGCCACCGGGGCCAGAACTTCTGTACTCAGCTGTATATTTGAGAGGGACCGCGCAGTTTATCGTGTCCTAGTCGTGTGGTTTAACCATGTTGCGCTGAGCCATCGCGGTCGCACTCAATGCGGGACTCTCAGGCTTATGGTCGAGGTTAAGCGCTTGAGGATGACTACCTGTAGCGTTCAGAATGGGGAGAGAATCTCCCCCTTGCAGGCACTCAGAGTATGCAAAAGGGTATTGAGGAGACACTCATGGCTATTCAATGGATCGGCAGTCCCAACAAGGACAAAGGGCGAGAGGGGTACAGACCGGAAGCCATCGTCATTCA
>JAMXAU010000154.1 GCA_024281365.1 Nitrospira sp. | reverse complement strand
ATAGACACCTGTCTGTCGAAGCAGCACCTACCTCTCCCACTAAGTTCCGTATGATACTCCACTACCGGAACCGGGATAGAGGCTGAGAGGAGGGATTCATAGAGAGACGGGGCTAGCTGCTGACTTCGGCCGTTTGGCGATTGACGACCCAGACACCGGCGAGGATAAGACAGATTCCAAGAATTTCAATCAAACCAACGGCTTCCCCTAAGATCAGGGCAGACAGCCCAATCGCCGCCACCGGGGTCAGATTCCCCAGCACCGAGGCCCGTGACGGACCGACACCTTTCACGCCGAACAACCAGGCCTGTTGCGCCACCGCCGTTGCAAAGACGACAAGATAGCCAAGCGCCAGCCAATCGGAAGTAGTGACTGATCCTATTCCGGCGTTCATCATTTTTTGATCGGTCCATAACAGCGGGATTTGAAGGACCGTGGCCACCATCAAGGTCGTCCAATTGACCGTCAAGGCCGACATGCGCTCATCATCGGCCGATGCTATCCGCCCAGCTGACCACTCCGAGAAACACGAGCGTACTGCCCAGCAACGGCTGATCACCTGCCGCCCAAACCCCGCCACGGAGACCACCCCAACCCCTGCGAAGGACGGCAATGCACCAGCCCAGACTGCGCGCAACGGCACATCCTTGATCAACATAGCCGACAGCACGGAGGTCACCACCGGACTCGATCCGATGATCACCCACCGCTTACATAATTCAGGCCCATGAGGATGAGCAGGTGGTTGCCCAACACACCGAGTCCCAGCAGGCCGAGCAACCGGGCATCGGCACCGCTCACCCTCACGGCACCACCTTCCTTCGACCACCAAGTCGCCAGGAGAATTGCCAGCCCTCCGATATCGCGGAGGACGGAGGCTTCGACCGCGGAAAACGACGTGAGTGCCATCTTCTGCGCAACGATCGACCCACCCCAGAGGGCCGCCGCAAGGACGACCGATCCATAGGCCATGGTTGTGGACGGCTGAGACATGGTCATTGGGATACCGTCGTTGGATCCTCCCCGTCAAGCAGTATTGTACCGACCGCTCCATTGACTTGACGGCATTTACGTTTGTGAGTAGCTTGCGTCTAAGGAACATGGCCGATCAACAGGGAGGGTGTTCATGATCTGGAAACAAGGTCGACAGGGATGCGTTGCACTGCTGGTCAGTACGTCGCTGCTCCTCGCAGGCTGTACGACGGCGCTTGTCCGGGATGACGTCAGGTATCCGAAAACCGGAGCTCATTGCTCAGGCTCTCAAGGTGTCGATGACTCCTCTATCGCCGTCCTGCCGGTCCCCGTCGTCGCCTTTGTCGTGCCTCATGCCAACCTCCATGACATCAAGGCCGACGACTATTTGAAGCGATGTGGCGATTCAACCAAGTTGATCAACCGGAAGGTCGAGGTGAACCGTACGGCTTGTATCCCGGCTGGATTGACTCGTATCATCACTCTCGGCATCTGGCAATGGTGTCCGGCCAGCATCTCATGGGAAGCGGATGTGAAGTCCTAACCCGTCTCCTGTCTCCTCCATGCTGTTGATCATCGATTCACTCGGGTGTGACGTCGACACACCTATTCTCAGTCTATCGAAAGCTGATCGCCACCTCCGGGCAAGCTGTCACACAACTCCCCGCCGATAGTCCGAGAAGAAACGTGCCATGGCACACTTTATTTTGGTACCATAGCATCGTGACCGATATGATGACCCCTAAGAATTGGATTGGATCGATCGTTCTTGTTCTGTTTGTCATCCTCCTTGGGATCGGATTAGCCTCGTGGAAATATGGATCGCTGCAAACTGAACAGGCCGCTTCAGCCAATCAGCCGGAACCGAGCGAGGCCGTCACGGTCGCTGGCGCACGAACGATCGACTATCGACCGAACACCACGTCGATCGGAACCGTCCTGGCGCTTCGCTCGATTTCGCTGAAGAACGAGTTAGCCGGCACAGTCCGCGAAGTCCGCCTCACACCAGGGCAAATCGTGGAAGCCGGAACCTTGCTGGTGGCCCTCGATGTCTCGGTCGAGGAAGCAGACCTGCGCGCACAAGAAGCTCAAGTGGCACTCGCGAAAACGATTCTTCATCGCCGGCAGAATCTGAGTCAGGAGCTTGCCACCACGCAAGAGGAAGTGGATCGGGCACGCGCCGACTTGGACGTGGCCCAGGCTCAAATCGCCAGGACCAGGGCCGTCATCGCGAAAAAAACCATCCGCGCCCCATTCAAAGCCAGGGTGGGAATCGCGGATGTCCACCCCGGTCAGTACCTAGACGAGGGAACACTCTTGACCACACTCCAAGGAGTGGGCGAAGCCGTGAATGTGGATTTTGCCGTCCCGCAACAGGTGGCTGGAGGGTTGCAGGTCGGCGAGGCCGTTGAGATCTTGTCGTCCGCGACGGCCCCGTCCGTCACGGCCAAAATCGTCGCCGTCGATGCTCGTGTGGACCCCACAACCAGAAATGGCCATGGTCCGCGCCAGGATCGCGGGGAACAGCGATGTACCGACTCCCGGATCATCCGTGCGGGTTCGGATTCCCATTGGTGCCATGCGCAAGGTCGTCGCAATTCCCGTGAGCGCGCTTCGGAAGGGACCTGGAGGTGATCAGGTGTTTGTCCTCGCGCAGGGCCAAGACGGCCAGACGAGAGTCCGTGCGCGCCAAGTCGAGACTGGACCGATGTCCGGTGACGACATCGTCATTCATGAAGGGCTTACCGTGGGCGAACAGGTGGCCGCGCTCGGGTCATTTAAGCTCCGTGACGGTGTGCTCGTCACGATTGCATCGCCACCCCAGCATCCAGCAACGCACGCACAGCCCTAACCCACCTTATTCATGAACACTTCTACTGCAATCGCCGATCCGCTGTTTTGACGAACCGTCATGAATAATGTGAGCTAAGTCAGCGAGTCTTGATCGTTCCAAACTATGAAGCAGCCAGTCACCAACAAAGTTTTCACTGACGTCTTCATCGTCCATCCGGTCTTGGCCATCGTCGTCAACCTGGTGATCCTCCTCGCGGGATGGAAGGCATTGACCGCGCTCCCGGTCCAGCAGTATCCCACGATCGAGAACTCCCTGGTGGTGATCACGACCGTCTACTACGGAGCCAGTGCCGAAACCGTTCGTGGATTTATCAGTACCCCGATCGAGCGAGTGGTCTCGGCGATCAGTGGCGTCGATTACGTCGAATCGACCAGTCGGTCCGGTGTCAGCACCGTGACCGTCCACTTGAAATTGAACCACAGCAGCACCGCTGCCCTGGCCGAAGTCACGGCACGACTGCAACAGGTGCGGGCGGAACTGCCGCCGGAAGCTGAACCGGCTGCGATTGAAATACAGCGGGCAGATCGTCCCTATGCCTCCTTTTATCTCAGCTTCAGCTCACAGGAGCGCGCGGTTCCAGCCGTCACCGATTGGCTCCTTCGCACATTGCAACCACAACTGGCCACATTACCCGGAGTCCAACGGGTAACATTCGAAGGTGAACGGCAGATCGCGATGCGGATTTGGATCGACCCCGATCGTCTGGCCTCATTCAATCTCTCCCCCGGCGATGTCCAAGGCGCCCTTCGACGAAATAATTACCTCGCCGCCGTGGGCCGGACGAAAGGCAATCAGGTCCAGATTAATTTACTCGCCAATACCGATCTGCGCTCAACAACGGAATTTGAGGAATTGATCATCGCCGATCGAGACGGTGCCATCGTACGGCTGAGGGATGTGGCGCGGGTCGAGCGTGAAGCGGAAGAAGCGAACATCATCGCCAAATACGACGAAACGGAAGGCGTGTACCTCGGTATCTGGGCGGTCCCCGGCGTCAACGAGATCGAGGTCGGGCACCGCCTGCGCGACGAGGTTGACCGAATTCGTCCGACGTTGCCGAGCGATATCGACATGAAACTCGTCTGGGACAGCACCATGTTCATCCGAAACGCGCTGACGGAAATCTCCAAGACGCTGTCCGAGACAATTCTGATCGTCGCCGTGGTGGTGTTTCTCTTCATGGGATCAGTCCGCACGGCCCTTGTCCCGTTGGTGGCGATACCGGTCTCGTTGATCGGAGCCGCGCTCTTCCTGACCGCCTTTGGATTCAGCCTCAATCTGCTCACGCTACTTGCGATTGTGTTGTCCGTTGGGCTGGTTGTGGACGATGCCATCGTCGTTGTGGAGAACGTGGAACGGCACGTGCGTCTCGGCAAATCCAGAATTGAAGCCGCACGAGCGGCCGCACGTGAACTGCTTGGCCCCATCATCGCCATGACCATCACCCTCGCCACCGTCTATGCGCCCATCGGCTTTCAGGGAGGGCTCACCGGATCCCTGTTCCTCGAATTTGCCATCACACTGGCCGTCGCCGTGGTCTTGTCCGGGGTCGTCGCCATCACGCTCTCCCCTGTAATGAGTTCACGATTTGTCCATCCCCAAGGCAAAGAAGGTCGATTGACCGCGTTCGTCAACCGACGGTTCGAAGAAGCGCGGAGACTCTATGCCACACTGCTTGATGGCGCTCTCAGAATAAATGGAGGGATTGTGGCGGCCGCCGTCTTCATCATGGTCGCAGCCTGGCCGCTGTATCATTTTTCCCGCCTAGAGCTAGCGCCTGTAGAGGACCAGAACCACATCAGCCTCTTTTTCGAAGCCTCCCCAGACTCTACGGTGCAGGCGACGAACCGTCAACACTTCCAGATCGTCAAAGC
>JAMXAU010000153.1 GCA_024281365.1 Nitrospira sp. | reverse complement strand
GTGGATTCCTGTGGGAGATGGCGCGACTGTGACCTATGAACGACATGGCGTTGTCGAGCACCGTGCCAGTATTGTGGCGAGTGCGAACGGCTATCGCCTGGTTGATGAAAGTGGAAATCTGCTCTCGGAAGCGGAGTATGCTGCCGATGGCACAGTTCACCTGCTTAACGGAGAGTGCCAAGTTGTGAAGGAATTGAACCAGGAGCAGCTGAGAACAATCGTTGGCGATCGTTTCGCAATGGCTGCTGAAGCGGGAAGGTAAGGGGATGACTGAAAGTTGGCCTGGTATCGGTTCAGCTGGCATCAGGCTAGCACTGAGAGCTAAAAGCGCAGTCCAAGCCCAAGTAATCCATAGTGGGTGCGAAAATCGACGGCTAATCCCTCCCAGTGATAGTTTGACGACAGATACCGGTACTCGCCGAACAAAAAGATCGCGATATTCTGCTGTGCATTGAAGAGATGGAGGTGGGGGGTGAGCACGACTTGTGCTCCACCAAGGAACTGATAGCTGAAGGTACGGGCTGAGTCAAAATCCCTGTCGTCACGTCCCGCGATGTTCGGATTGAGGAGCGTGGCGTGGGACCAGCCGATGCCGCCGCCGATGTACGGGCGAATCCTTTCGCCTGGATAACGGAGGATCACATTGAATGTCGTATTGATCATGAGCAGGTCCGAACGTCCCGTTTCATGATGACGTCCATTCGCGATGTTGGGAAACGACAGAGCCGTGCCATGAATGTTGGAGTCCATCTCGAGGCCGACTAGTCGATTCAGAGCAGATGGAAAGACCCCGATCTTGAACCCCGTTCCCAAGCCTTGAGGAACTGAAGTAGAAACGATGGTTCCTTGGTTGACTAGATCCTGATTTCCAGGAGCCATGCCTAGTGCGTATCCACTCAGTTCAATATCTCCGAATTCGGCTGGGAATGCGACGTCGGTAAGGCTTGGACACCACGACAGGAAGCTCAGTAGCGTAACGGATCTTACCAGGGAATCAATTCCCATGGTTCAACAACGGCATGAAGGCGGGAAAATGAAAGGGCCTTCCGGAAATCATCCCGAAGGCCCTTTCTTCAATCAGGTACTGCAGATTGACTAGTTACCGCGAACGATCGTGCACCATTCACCGAGGATGCCCAAGATATTCTTGGCAGAGTGGTCCACGGACGCGACTTTCGTGATACCCCCGGCAGCCTTAGCAGCCGCGACGCTCGCATCACCGGTTGCGACCCAACCAAGGATCGACTGGCCGCAGGCCTTACCCTCTTTGCTGGCTCCTGCTTCATCGGTCGCAACATCGCCGTACTTCGCTTCAGTGTAGATGCCGCCCAGCATCGGGGAGGCAACGATCTGACAGCCGCTCAGGCTGAGACCGACGAGGGCAATCACTGCAAGGGATAAACTGGATGCGCGCTTCATAGATCCTCCTTAATAGAAGTTAGACCGCAAGACTGCTTAGGTGTCGTAAGCAATCAGCAGAAGTATAGTCATATGGGTGGTATCCGTCAATCTGAAAGTTGATCAGGCTGATATCCCGCCATCCGTTGAAAGAGCAGCGGATCTCTTCATTTCACGAATGTGCAACCGGGGATTTGCGAGTACTTCTCTGACATGATATGAGTGGGAAAACAAACGTGAGGGTGTCCATGCTATTCAACATCAGATTTACGCAAACGTATGCTCGTGTACTTGGAGCTTTAACCTGTATGGTCTACTTGTCCGGCTGTTCACTTTTCGGCGGGTCATCGCAGAACTTCGCGGTCAGTTCGGATCCAGTGGGTGCGACCGTTCGGATCAATGGTCAGCAGGTTGGTGTCACACCGCTCCAATATCAGGTTGGTCGAAGAGGGGATTTATTGATTGAAGTGGAAAAAACAGGATACAAAAGCCAATTTCGGCAGACCTCCAGAAAGCTGAGTTCATTAGGAATTGTAGACGTGATAGGTGGCGCGGTGTTTCTGCTTCCGCTTATTGGTCTGATCGCACCGGGAGCATGGGAACAGGACCCTGCTGCGATGGGGTTCTCTCTCGAACCTGCTGCCGCGTCATCGGCTTCCACGCCAGCGCCCTAAACATATCGTAACGGCACGATCAGTTTGATGTGTCCCCCTCGTGTTTCAAATCCTCCTCATTGTCTTGTCAATGTATCACAGGCTTCTTGGAAGGAAGATGTTGTCCATACACCCTTAGAAAAGTTGTTGCACTCACTTGGGATTTGTCTATAATCGTTTTGTCAATTACTACGGGTTGAGCATTTTTGAAGAGTGGTATTTTTTGCAATATTGGTTCTTCATTCAGCTATGCTCGCCCAAGTGTTTTCTGAGACAGCATCCCTAACATAACCAATTCTCTAAACGGAGGAGGACTTATGTCGAAGAAAGTACTCTTATTGGCTGTTGCAATCCTGTTCGGTAGCCAAGCTGGGCTGGCAATGGCTGCCAATCCAGACACTGGCCCGGGCTGTGGATTGGGGAAATTAGCTTGGAGTGACTACAAGGGCCAGAAGGAGATTGCGCCTCAGGTGTTGATGGTGACGACGAACGGAACGGGGATGAATACATTCGCCATTAGCTCCGGGACCTCCGGATGTACGAACGATGGCAAGATTATGGGTGAGCATAAGACGACCGTGTTTGCGTCGTTAAACTTCGATGCCCTCACGGCTGAAATGGCACAAGGGCAGGGGGAGCACCTGGCCTCGCTTGCGACGCTGATGGGTGTTCCGGCAGAGCGTCAGGGAGAGTTCTTTGCCATGGCACAGGAGCGATATACGTCTCTTGTTCAGGCCGGTGAGACTTCTCCTGTCGCATTAGTGAAGTCCCTCAACGATGCGATCGCGGGTCATCCGGTTCTCGCGCAAGCATCAGTTCGCTAAGCTATCACACAGGGCCCAGGCAGAAATGCCTGGGCCCTTGCTGTTTCTTTTACACCGTGCTGATCCCCATCCTTGCTATTGCCGTCGCACTCTTTGTTTCTGCCATCGCGGATGCGCAGCCATCCGAGCAGGAGCTTCTATCTCGCACAGCTGATCGAACAGGCTCAGGAAAAGAAGCTCGCGGAACAGCGTGAATGGCAGCTGCTGTTGCACTATAGGAAGGGACTCTTCGGGGGGTATGAGAGCGAGCAGGATGATCCTCGCTTCTTCATGTCCTCAACAGGGAAGACGGATCCGACCGCGGAGCTGTCGGCGACGCTCGCACAGTTTTTTCGGATGAATTAGTCGGTCGCTCTCAGCAGCCGGCACAATGTGCGTTTGTCGCGCGGTATCATTGGCTCAAGGAGCAGCTGGCATTCGACCCGAATCTCTCTCCCCCATGTCTGTGAACGGTTTGATCATTGGTATGATGATTTTGAGGTTCAATCCATTTCTCTGATCTTCCCTTCAGCATTTCTGAACAATCCAGCCTCCATGTTCGGTCATACGCTGTTTCGGGTTGATCAGAAGGGGCAGACAGAGCGAGACAAGATTCTTGCGTACACCATTAATTACGCTGCAGAGGTCCCTCCAGATGCTGGGCTTGCATACCCACTACTTGGCATATTCGGAAGTTATAAAGGGTACTTTTCGACCATCCCATACTACCTGAAGGTCCGTGAGTATCGAGATATCGAAAACCGTGATATTTGGGAGTATCGCCTACGTCTAACAGAGTCTCAGCTACAACGACTTCTGATGCATGCGTGGGAACTTGGAGGGAATGCCTACTTCGACTATTTCTTCTTCAAGGAGAATTGCTCGTACCATATTCTTGCGCTTTTGGACTATGCCGATCCTAAATTGCACTTGACCGATGAGTTTATTGGATGGACGGTCCCGGCCGATACGATTCGATTGGTCGTGTCAAAACCTGGCCTGGTATCCGATATCACCTATCGTCCTTCCCGCAGTACGGTTATCAGGCGCAAGCGAGAAGCCTTGCCGGCAGCAGAGCGAGATCTAGCACATCGGATGACGCAGGATATTGGGGTATTAACCTCATCAGCGTTCGCTCAATTGGGACCAACCAAGCAAGCCTTTTTGCTGGATCTCGCATCGGACTATCTGCGGTACCGGATTGAAACCACCGATTCTCCAAAACCGGAATGGAAGGTGCGAAATCGAGAGCTTTTGGAAACTCGCAGTCAACTCCGCTTCCCTTCCGAAGAATTCCCGGTACGACCATTCGCGAAACAACCAGAGCTAGGGCACAAGACGTCACGTGCTTCAATTGGAGGAGGCTGGCGCAATAACGATACCTTTGAAGAAGCGACTTTTCGCGGCGGCTATCACGACTTGCTCGATCCTGAAGTTGGGTATACTCCCGATGCGCAGATCGAAATGGCTTCGGTCACCGTGCGGCATTACAATCGAGCGGATCAGACCAGAGTAGAACGGGCCACGTTGCTGAATCTTCTGTCGCTCTCACCGATCGACTCCGTCTTTCACGCTCCCTCGTGGAAACTCAACGTAGGAATGAATACCATCCGGCATCACGATTGTCAGCTCTGCAGCAACGGGTTCTTCAACGGCGGGATCGGAGGGGCGAAAGAGTTGCGGTTGCTCAACCGGGAAGTGTTGTTTGCCTTTGCCGAAACAGAGGCAAGCGTCAGCAAGGCCTATGATGAAATGCATCGAATCGGTGGAGGTGGAACAGTCGGGATACTGGCTGATATGACCGAGCGTTGGAAAATTATGGCAACGGGGTCATATCTAAAATTTCCCTTGGGTGACAAGTCAGACGATTTTCGGTGGTACGTCGGATCGCGATTCACACTGGCCCAGAATTGGGCGGTCAGGCTGGAATACAATCATCGTGATCGAGATAATGATGTCCTCTTCAGCGACCAGCCCTCTTTTTGAGTGCGAGATGGTCCTGCCGGGGAACTAGTACTTGATTCGCTTGAGGTGGAATCGAGAGAAGGCGTCTGACTCGAGCGTGGGGTGGGGTGTTTTCGTCCTTGGCTGGTTAAAATCAACATCGATCTCCTCTTTGCTCGCTCCGACCTTGATGTGCTCAAAGTCCGGTTCCTTATCCCCAACCATCGCCATCATGACGGAGCACCCAGAGAGGGTCAGCAGTACATATAGGGTCAGCAGCACAAACAGTCCACAGAGTAGGCTGGAGCCGGCTTTGAGCATCTCACATCCTCCATGTAGCAGGGTCTGTTGCAAGGCCGTCGACGAATGAGCTATAGCGCGGTTTAGAGAATGAGACAAGCAAACCATCACTTTTTGCGTGCATTGGAAGTAAACGGCTCGGGAAGGTCTTGTGCTTCCTTCTCTGCGTCGGTTCCGGTATCCTTCGTTCGTGAGCCTCCTCGATCAATTCTTCGTCTATTACCCTGAAGCCTGGCAAGACCGAGATTGGGCACGGCTCAGCGGATTACCGCTGGAAGAAGTCTGGTTTCACGCTGCTGATGGAATCCGCTTGTTCGGATGGTACGTCGAAGCAGCGGCGGATCGTCCTGTCATGCTCTGGTGCCATGGCAATGCGGGAAACATCAGCCACCGTCTTGAGAATCTGAAGCTGTTGTTCCAGTTGGGGCTGTCCGTATTCCTGTTCGATTATCGCGGATATGGAAGGAGCCAGGCGGTTCGTCCAAGCGAGAGAGGACTCTACGACGATGCGTACGGGGCTTATGACTATCTGACGCGCATCAGAAAGATTCGTCCCGAACGGATTGTGCTATTCGGCCGGTCTCTGGGAACGACGGTAGCCGGTGAATTGGCGGTACAACGACCAGTCTCGGCGCTGATCCTTGAATCGTCCTTTCCCTCCATTGAGGCAGTGGCGCGATTTCATTATGGTGGGTTGCCTGTCCATTGGCTACTTGGCGCTGAACATCGGTTGATCGACCGCCTCCCTCAGCTGTCCCTCCCAAAGCTGATCATCCATGGAGACAAGGACGACATTATTCCTATTAAGTTAGGGCGGCAGGTGTTTGATGCAGCCCTACCGCCGAAGGAGTGGTACGTGATTCAAGGTGCGGGGCATAACGATACCTACCTTAACCCTTGGGGGTGGCGTCTCGACTTCTTCCGGCGGCTGGGTGAGTTTATCGGAAGTCCATCAGCGCATACTGAAATCAAGGCACAGCCGGTGCGATGTACTCGTCGAATTAGCTCTTTGCTTCCCGTGGGGGCCAGTTCATTTCAGTATGTCGCCCACCGCTTGGCTTCCGGTGAGTAGTAGCACTGGAGGCGATACCGAGCCTTACGTCGTGGGTTCGGCAAGGAGATAAAAGTGATCGGGGTATCGTCGTATGGACAGGTGGGTTGGTCATGTAGGAGGTGTGTTTCCGCCATTAAGGTGATCGAGGCGACATCCCAAGAGGGTTGATGTTCCTCCTTGCCGGTGATCTTTTCAACGGTGTGACAACGTTCGCAGGTGGCTTCGTAGGATTTGATACGGCCGCTGTGCGGTGTGTGATCAACGACGTCCATTGGCCCGCCACAACCTGATTTCGTACAAGTCAGATGCTCATGCTGAAGGGCCTGGACGAATCGCCGGTGGGCTGCACGCTCCTGTTCTGATCGCATCGGTCCTCCTCTCGCTAGATTCCCCAACCTCCACTAATTTGAATGTTCGCCCCATTGACGTACCGGGCTTCTTCACTGAGCAGATAACGAACAGCGGCGACGGTATCGTCGATCGTTCCGATATAGCCGGCGGGAATGCGTTTCGTCATGGCGGCCAGTTCTTGAGGGGGAGCACTTCCCGAGTCGATGAAGCCAGGTGAAATGGCGTTGACGGTGATGCCGTAGGGCGCCAGCAACTTCGCCAGCGTGCGCGTCAGGATCAGGACACCGGCCTTGGCAATGTAATGGCCGGTCACGTCAGGCTGAGCCTCCATTTGATCGGCATTGGCCATGCTGAAGTTGATGATCCGTCCGGCTTTGCGGGTCTTCATCCCTGGGGCCACAGCCTGTGCCAGGTAGAAAATGGGATGGAGGTTGCCGTCGAACATCTCGTTCCAGCCTTCAACGGTTTCATCGAACAGGTTGATGCGATGGTAAGGGCCTGCTCCATTGATGAGTACATCGATTCGCCCCCATTCTTGTTCGACCTGGGCTACTAGGTTTTTGGCTGCTACTGGATCGGAGACGTCACAGCGGATAGCCAGTGATCGTCCTCCTCGCGCCATGATGTCTTCTGCCGTTGCGTTGGCCTCGGCGTGGCTGTTTCTATAGCAAAGGGCGATCCTCCAATGTCCCGCTGCTAAATCAAGGGCGATTCCCCGGCCAATGCCCTTCGCTCCTCCCGTAATGAGTGCAACCGGTTGATCCATACATCCTCTAGAGTTCAGTGCGTCTCATTATGCTCTTGAACGAATCCGCTTGGCGAGTGTTTCCAAGACTCCAGCAGTACGATTTGAAAAAGTCCGTTCGTTCTTTGGTTTCTTGCCGTCGGCAATATTGGCATCAATGAGGGCTTGGAGATCAGCAATCGTATCCACATCACGCCAGAGCTCAAGCAAAGCTGTCTTCAGTCCCATTGTAGCTGCTTTGTCTTGTGTGAGTTTCAGTACCTGATCGGTGGACCATGGAATATCACGAA
>JAMXAU010000152.1 GCA_024281365.1 Nitrospira sp. | reverse complement strand
CACCAGAACCGAGATGGGGCAGCCATCCGCCATGCCACGGCCAAATTATTGGCGCGCTCGGTGAAAACCCGCATCCTAATCCTATTGAGTGACGGACGGCCTTTGGATGAACAGTACAAAGACGACTATGCCTTGGAAGATACGAAAGTGGCACTCCGGGAAGCCAGGCAACGGGGAGTCGAGACGTTCTGCGTGACAGTTGACAAGGAAGCCGACAACTATCTGCGCCGTATGTACGGGGAGGTACATTACCGTGTCATCGACAGCATCGATGCCCTTCCCACAAAACTGCCCAGGATCTACCGGCAATTGACGGCGTAACGGATCACGAGCATGACGAATTCAATCGACAGGCCCACGGTTCCTCCATGGCTCTATAAACTCTTTACGGGGCATCAGTATCCCTATGTCCGACGTCTGGCCAAGTTCGGGCAAGTCGTGAAGCTCGGCGAGGATCGTCCCGAGCCGACGAAGGACATGATCGAAGCAAAATTCTGGGAGGTGTATCCTCGTTGTCGGGTGAAGGTCTTACAAGAAGTCAAAGAAGGCATGATCGTGGTCTTTCATGATCTCGGTGAGTATCCCCCGGGCAGCTTCCAGGCCCTCGTGGACAATCCAGAAGAGTTTCTGGCAAACACCTATGGGAAAAAGAAGATCAAGGTCAACTTCTACGATGACGAAAATTTTGTGTGTACGATCAACTTCAAGGTTGCAGGGTGGACTGAACATGAACACGCGTGAACAGTCAGGAGTGAGGGGTAAGGGGACGTTACGCTTCACGCCTCACGGTTCACGTTTTACGAGGTGGTAATGATGGCACGACCGAAAATCACAGTGGTAGGGGCAGGAAACGTCGGTGGGACGACGGCGCAGCGGTTGGCTGAGAAGAATCTCTATGACGTGGTCCTTGTCGATATCAATGAGGGCATGGCGCAAGGCAAGGCGCTCGATCTTTCTCAAGCTGGGCCAGTGTGCGGCTACGACACCCGTGTTGTCGGCACCAAGGACTATGCCGCGACAGCGGGATCGTCGATTGCCGTGATTACGTCCGGCATTCCACGGAAGCCGGGTATGAGTCGCGACGAATTGTTGGCGACGAACGCGAAAATCGTGAAGTCTGTCGTCTCGGAATTGGTGTCTCGCTCGCCGAACATTATCCTGATCCTGGTCACCAATCCATTGGACGCCATGGTGCATATGGCGCTTCGTGTCAGCGGGCTCCCCAAATCGAAAATCATCGGGATGGCAGGTGTGCTGGACTCGGCGAGAATGCGCACGTTTATCGCCGAAGAACTGAACGTACTGTCGACTGAGGTCGAGGCAATGGTCTTAGGAGGACATGGGGATACGATGGTGCCGCTGCCGCGGTATACCACGGTGAAGGGAAAACCGGTATCCGAGCTCATGTCGAAAGATAAGCTGGAAGCCATCGTCAAGCGAACACGAGATGGGGGAGCGGAGATCGTCGGTCTCTTGAAAACGGGGAGTGCGTTCTATGCCCCATCGGCCTCGGCCGTCTCCATGGTGGAGGCGATCCACAAAGATGAAAAGCGGGTGATGCCCTGCGCGGTGCTCTGCGAGGGTGAGTATGGCCTCAAGAACGTCATCGTGGGGGTACCGACGAAGATTGGACGGGGCGGAGCCGAACAGATTGTGGAATACGAACTGACCAGTGAGGAACGAGCCGCGTTGGATACGTCAGCCAATGCCGTTCGAGAGCTCTGCAGCACGGTCGATCGACTGATGGCCTAGCAGTGTGTTGACAAATCAGATGCTGACATCAAAACAGTGTCGTGATCGTGATGTTTTGTAGGCTGGTCAAAAAGTCCGCCCAGCAAGACCGCAGCGAGTGAAGGGCCGAGGTGTACCCTCTGGGGTACGTTGAGGGTCTGAACGATGCGAAAACGAAGCTGGAGGTCTTTTTCAACAGCCTGCGAGAACGGCTGGCTTGACATTCGGAGAATGGCTGTCGTACAGACAACGGCCTAGGCCATCAACCGTTTTTTAAGAGAGGGGAGTTATGAAATTTCTTGAAGATCCGATGCAGACGATGGGAGTGGGATTTGCCCTCACCGTCGTCTTGATCATGATATATCTGGGATTAGCCGGCATTGGCGCGGGCGAGGCGGACTGGGGTCAGATGATCCTTCGCTGGGTGCATTTCCTGGCTGGGATTACCTGGATCGGGCTCCTGTATTTCTTCAACCTGATCAATGCCTCGTTCTTGAAAAGCCTGGATGGGCCGACCAAGAACATCGTGATTCCGAAACTGATGCCGGCAGCGCTCAATTGGTTCCGGCATGGGGCCACCGTGACCGTGCTGGCCGGGGTGTTGTTGTATGGGCATATGTATCACAAGGGTGGAACAGGAGCGGTGGCTTTAGCCATCGGTGGGTTGCTTGGCATCATCATGATGGGCAATGTTCATGGCATTATCTGGCCGAACCAGAAGAAGATCATTGCCGCCGTCACTGCAGCTGCGCAGGGGACTCCAGCGCCGCCCGAGATGGCACAATGGGGGCGAACCGCCTTGCTCGCTTCCCGCGTGAATTTCATGCTCTCGATTCCCATGCTGTTCTTCATGGGGGCCGGTAGCCATTTCAGATAGAAAATTTGATGCGTGGCCGGAAGGGGTTACCCCCTTCCGGCCACGGTTTCCATCACTCTCCTTCTCCTATCTTCTGCCCCTCCATGCCTAGGCTTTGACTAGGCCTCCTGGTCTAAGTGTTTGAGATTCAGGCCCATTTATGACTGGTTGCCTTGACGGAAGAAGAGGCAGAACCGTATAGTACCCGCTCAACCTTGAAGAATTCAGAGCGGGTAGCTATGTCCACGCTTACAGAACCTCGCCTTGTTCAACAGATCGAGGGAGCCCCTTGGGAGATCGAGGGGTATCTCAAAGTCGGCGGCTATGAAGCCTGGAAACGGTGCGTGAAGGAATTGAACGCGGCTCAAGTCATTGATGAGCTGAAAAAATCAGGACTTCGTGGACGGGGTGGCGCAGGATTTCCGACAGGGATCAAATGGGACAAAGTCCTTAATCACCGGGTGAAGGAACGCTATTTCGTGTGCAATGCCGGCGAACATGAGCCGGGCACGTTTAAGGATCGGTATTTATTGAAAACGTTGCCCCATCAACTGATTGAAGGTTGCTTGATCGCTTCCTTCACGGTGCAAGCGAAAGCGTCCTTCATCTACGTGAACCATGAGTACCATGAGGAACAGCAGAATTTGAGGAAAGCCATCGCTCAAGCGAAGGCACATGGATTCTTGGGGAAGAACGTCCTGGGCAGCGGTGTCGATATCGAGTTGGAACTCTTTGACGGTCATGGCAGCTACGTGGCCGGTGAAGAAACGGCGATGTTGGAGTCGATGCAAGGGCGTCCGGCTATGCCGCGACAAAAGCCTCCGTTTTATCCGACCGACTTCGGCCTCTATGGCAAACCGACCCTCGTCAATAACGTTGAGACCCTGTGCAACATTCCGCGGATTCTGCACAAAGGCGCCGGGTGGTTTACCCAGATTGGGACGGAGAAGTGTCCCGGGACGATGATGTTTTCGTTGAGTGGATCGGTGAATCGACCCGGTGTGTATGAGATGCCGATGGGTGTGACCATCCGTGAAATGGTTCGAGGAGTGCGGTGGCGGAGTGCCGTGGTCGCAAGATCAAGGCCGTGTTCCCGGGTGGGCCGGCCTTCCCGATGGTGACGGCGGATCAGCTCGATCTCACGATGGACTTCGATTCACTGAAGAAAGCGGGGACTGGGCTAGGTTCGGCCGGGATGATCGTCGTCGACGATGCGACGTGTATGGTGGCGAAGACACTGCATTTTTCGAATTTTTTCAAGAATGAGAGCTGCGGACAGTGTCCGCCGTGCCGTATGGGTACGAACAACCTGGCCATCCTGATGACCAAGATTGAATCCGGACAGGGCACTCAAAAAGACCTCGACAGTATGTTGCAACTCTGTGGCTTCGTCAAAGGCACTGGCTACTGCACGCTTGTCACCGGTGCATCGGTGTTGGTGCAAAGCAGTTTGAAGCTGTTTCGTCACGAATACGAAGACCACATTCGTCTGCAGCGGTGTCCCTATCAGGACACTCCGGCTGGGATCGTAACCCACTCCTAGGAGACGTCATCATGCCACGAGTGACGTTTCTGCACACGGACGGGCGAAGCGGAGAGGTTGATGAGAACATCTCGCTGCTTGATGCCGCCAAGGAATTGGGATTTCGTCTGAATCACGATTGCGGCGGGAACGCATCCTGTACGACGTGCCGGGTCGAGGTTCAGATGGGGCAGGAGCATCTCTCGGAGATCGATTTCGACGAGCAGGACCTGCTGGATCGTGAAGCATTGACCGAGCCATGGCACCGGTTGGCTTGTCAGGCTCGCGTGTTGGGAGATGTCGTGGTGCGGGTGCCGGAAGCCAAGTGGGAGCAACCACAGCGAGCGGCATCAGAGGCAAGGGTTGATCTGGAAGAAGAGGGTGTTAAACATTCAGCCAGCCGAGTAGAGGCTGGAACGATCCATAGAGGAGGATGACAATGGTTAACATTACGGCGGTGGCGGAACAGAAGATCAAGGAATTGATGGCCGAGGAAAAGGATATCGTCGGGTTACGGGTCTACGTGCGCGGTGGTGGATGCCATGGCTATCAATACGGAATGGCCTTTGAATCCAAGATGGCCGAGGATGATACCATCATCGAAAAGGGTGAGGTGAAACTCATCATGGATTCACAGAGTGCTCC
>JAMXAU010000151.1 GCA_024281365.1 Nitrospira sp. | reverse complement strand
GAGGGCAGCGTCACCTCATCGAAGAATGGGACCGAAGACAAGTGCACACCGGCGAGGCCTATGGCAACCAAGGCCGCGAGCACTTGCCCGGCGAACTTGATTCGGTAATGCAGATCGGCCCGATCGTCCCATATCCCAAAGAACAGGATGACGGCGCCACCCAGGAGACTGGAAAGGACAAACGAATCTTTCGGAGCCCACACCAACACCGCAATGAACGTTGCAAGCGCAAACGCAATTCCTCCCACCTTGGCCATGGGCTCAGCATGCACATGCCGCTCTCGCGGCGAATCGATGAAGCTCAAGCGACTTGCCGATGTGGACAAGACCGGGATGAGCGCCATGCAGATCACCAGAGACCCGATAAAGCTGAGGAACAATGCCGAACCCATAGCTCAATCACCTCAATCGGGAACATACCGAGCCAACAACGGCGTGACCAACCCGACCATCGCCTGGAGCCGTTCGTCGACGCTGGCTTCGTTTTCTCCGGGATGCACCGACGAGGACAACCGCACCAGCGCTCCGTCGGCGCGATGCCTGGTCAAGGAATCCCAAAAGAGGAAGAACTTGACGAGATATTCGCTCGTAATCCAGCGATCACGTTGCTTGAACCAGTAATAGACGATTTGCTTGTACCCGTCTTTCTGTACGACGACGCGATTGATCTCTTGGTCGGCTCTGACCTTTGACCGGTGATCCATCCGTGTCGGTTCAAAAGACGTGATTTCCCATCCGCCCCCCGGAATGCATTGCTTCGGAGAATGAGAGGAGCGCCCCTTCTTGGGAGAAAGATAGTAGGCCACGTAGACATTGACAGGGCGACGATCGGCTGTCGTGTAATCCGCCATCACATAATCATCCAGCGCCAAGGCATCGAGATACTGTCGCTCCAGCGGGGAAGTGACTCCCGTCCATCCTCCGAGCTGCAACGGAAAATCGACCAACTGTTGCCGATTGGGTGGAGGAGGAAACTCCTCCGGGTTGATGGTGGGAGCGGCAACGATCGTCACGGCGAGCAATCCCCCGGCGACGACCAGAGGTGCAAAAGACATTGCCGCAGCCGGTTGAACGACATTGGGCGGGATAGCACACTCAACAGCCGGCAACCCGACCAGCTCAGCGAACGAACGGCGAGGTCCCGCCGAACCGACTCGCGCAAGGACCCACATTTCGCCGCACAGTACGGCGAGGCTCGCAACGAAGAAAATCCACCCTTCAAAAAAATGCGTGAAGCCTTCAGCCGCCGCCTGCCCGTAAAATCCCACCAGGATACCGATGACCCCGATGCGAAAGCCGTTCAGAAGAATCGAGATCGGAATGCTGGACAAGACGAGCACGGCGCGCTTCCAAAACGATTCACGGTAGAGATAGGCCATGAGCAACGTCAGCGCCATGAGTGGAAAGAGATACCGAAGACCACTGCAAGCTTCGACAACTTGAAGTTGCGTCGGGCCAAGATCGATCACGTTCCCTTCCCGATAAGCCGTCACGCCGATCGCGTGAAGAAATCCAACGCCCAAGGCCGAGGACCACAGCTGAAGTTTGCTTGACAACTCGTATTGCAGAAAGACCGGCAGCGGAACGGCCGCGAGTAAATACAACAAAGGAAAGGTGAACCGGCGAATGCCGACGAAGCCGATCGCACAGCCCAGTAATCCGACGATCACCATCCAGAGCGAGAGATGCACGACCGCGTGCATGGCGGCAAACTGACCGACCGCATACACACACAGTCCGAGACCCACAATCGATACCCCCCACCATGATCCTCGATGCTCAATGGCATGGAGCGTCGGCCAGCGCAGCCACATCATGTACAGCACGATCAACGGGATAAAGGGTCCATGGCTGTTATTGTCCTCCAGCCACGACTCCCCTAAAAATCGCAGACTATCCGCATAGAGATAGCCGAGGACGGTCATGATCACGGCAAGGGTCGCCCAGCGCAGCGAGGCGTTCTTCTGTATCGACGATTGAATCAAGGGCGGTTCGGAGGGAGAAGGCAGCGACTGTCTTAGAACCGTAGGTTGAGTACTCATGACAGCTCCACAGTGATGACGATGCCGGAGTGTACCGTCTGCCGATCGGCCGTGGGCCACGTCAATCTCAAGTTTGTGTTAACTGATCGTTAAAATGGGCGGGACTTTGAATAGGGCCGTGATCGACTGACGATGAAAAACACCTTCTTAGGCAACCCCGGAGGGGCCAAAGAAACAGCACTCGACTGCCCCCCATAAGACAATCGACGGATCGATGCTTATGGCAGGCGTCGATTCATTTACCCGGAACCAATAGCTGAGAGCTGAACCAACTACGATCGAGAGCCTCCCGACGGTCAGCTCCTGACTATTGTGCTTTCAAGCTTGACGGTCCACTGGGAGCAACCCTGTCGATGTCGATTCGGTTCATAAATCGCTTGGTCACTTGCCACCAGGGGGCATTCTCGTTCCATGGTTCCGGCTCGTTTTTCCCCCACCCGCCCCAGATCACCATCCCATCCGCGTATTGGAAAACCGTATTCAGTTGGAACTCCCAGTAGTCTGGTTCGATCGGCTTGAGACCGATGAGATGGTTCGACTCATGATACTGCGGCCACAAAAATGCATAGACCGGCTTTCCCTTGGCTTTTCGGCGAGCCTCCCCGATCTGCGCAATTGCATAGGTTACCCAGCCTTGACGATCGGAATAGAACGTATAGATGGAGGGATGCAAGGCATCCAGATGAGGAAGCAACTCATCCAATCAGTCGTTATCCTGCTGCCAGGCTTGAAACTCCGCATTCGTCTGCCCCCGAATGGCCCGCCAATAGTCCGGTAACGGGACAGTTCCATAGGTCCCGATCTTGGCACGGGGCATTTCACTCTTGATCCATGACAGAACCATCAATAACTTACTGACGCTCGTCTTGATGGCCTGCGCATCGCCCTTGAGTGGCCAGCGCTCGATATCGAGAACCACCAGCTCCGACGCTTCACTCAATTCCTTGACGGCGGATCGCACCCTCTGCTCCGACGGCAGTGCCGTCGATGACTGGCCAGTGAGAAACAACGGCCATTCATAGAGCACCGTGATCGGACGAAGGAGGGGATAATCCGAAAAGGAAGATTTATTCTTATACAACGTCGCATCAAACAAGATGAACGGTCGTTGCCCGACTTAGGAGCCCTCGACCTCCGCAGCTTCCGCCACATCCCGACCCATCACCCCGATCACGATGAGACCGACCACACACGTCCGAAGCCAACTGAATCGTCGTGATCGCATCACAGCCGCTTTCGACCAACCGGTTGCGCCACGGCCTCTTCGACACTCACGGAACCAAGATCGGTCGAAGCCGATTGCAACAACACCCGCCAACTGTCAAGCGCATGCACACGTGAATACTTCCGGTCGAATGCGCGCCGTGCACAGAGCCCTGCATCGGTGACCTCAATCTTGTGGCGGAACAGTCTGAGAATACAAGCCGCCAGCGCGTCGACTTCACCGATACAAAAACTCCACCCACAGCGTTCGCGATCAAGGATACGGGCGATCTCTCCGTCCGGATCGCCGATATGGATGATCGGTCGGCCCGCTGCCGCGATGCCGTAGAACTTGCTCGGCACGATGAGCCCCTCCAGCGTCGGCCGCAGCGACACGAAATGCACGTCAGGAACGCTCAAACTCCATTGCAATCGATCGGCAGATTGGTAGGGATAAAACTGCACATTTGTCAAACCACGACGCGCCGCCTCTGACTCGAGCCATCGTCGCGCCATACCGTCGCCGATAAACACAAAGGCAATTTCATCCACGACCTTCAGTCGTTCCGCCGCATCGAGCATGGTCTTGAATTCATGAACACGCCCCATGTTTCCGGAATAACCGAGAACAAACTTGCCGTCGAGACCCCACTCGTAGAGCAGAGGATTGTCCTGTCGTCGGACAGGCTGGATGGCCTCACCGTCCGCCCAATTTTCGATGATCGTGATCTGATCGGGTGGAATGCCTTCTTCACGAAGACGCTCAGCCATGACTTCACCTAACACCACATTGGTTCGGCTCGATCGCAAGGATTGATTGCGCAACCGCTTCAGCATGGGCGCGGCGAATCGCAGTCCATAGACATCCATCGAGGCGGCGACTTCCGGGAACAAATCCTGCACCCAGTTGACCAACACGCCTCGTTTGAGCTTGACCACCCATGAGGCGGGAACCGACATCATCGGCGGATCGGTCTTGGCCACCACGATGTCTCCTTGGCCCACCAGTCGAAGAAGGCGCCAGGTCGCTCCAAGATAAAAGGTCAGGTAGTCGGCGGCTCGCCCCAGGAGATTGGTTCGCCCGAATCGAGACGTGGAGACGCGATGCACATGCACGCCGTGGATCGACTCCTCCTCAGGGAGAGAAGCCTGTGGGTTACCGTACAATTGGCAGCCCGTAATAACGTGAATATCTTGGCCACGAGACGCAAGGTCGAAGGCTAGATCACTTAGAAGCTGGCTCGTCGCGGAGTGATCGGGATGGAAATAGCGATTGATGAAAATGGTCGTAGCCATAAGTATTACGCCCGAGGATGTCGCCGCCTCGCTTCCTTTTAGGTCGGGAGCCCGCGCTGGTGTCGTTCGAGCTCGTGCATTTTCAGG
>JAMXAU010000150.1 GCA_024281365.1 Nitrospira sp. | reverse complement strand
AAGCTGCGACTGAGGACTCATTGATCATCACAGCACTCTGCTCACTCGGATGTGAGTTCCCACTGGGCTTGCGTTTCGTTTTCGTGGACGCCAAGGGTTGTGTAAGCATCGGGGTGATCTTTTCAAGTCCATACTGTTTCAGTTTTCGATAAAGAGTCGAGCGGCTCACCTGGAGATCGCGGGCGATCCGACTCATGTTCCCACGATGGAGCGTAAGCGCTTTTACCAGCAATTCCGTCTCAATTCGCTGGTGAGCCGCGCGCAGGGAATCCAAGGAATCCGTGGCATGAAGATCTTCGCTGCCCAGATCGAGGTCCTGACGAGTAATCTCCGCCCCTTCGCACATGACCACGGCCCGTCTGACTCGATTACTTAGCTCCCGTACATTACCAGGCCAAGGGTGCGTCCGCAGGGCCTCGATGGCCTGAGCTGAGAATCCACGAATCGGCTTGTGAGTCGTCGCCGCAGCTTGCTGAAGAAACACCATTGCCATCAGTAACGCATCTTCCCCTCGTTCGCGAAGGGGCGGAAGATGAATATGCAAGACTCCCAGCCGATAATAGAGGTCTTCCCTAAATCGATTATGGTCGATCGCTGTTTTGAGATTGACATTGGTCGCTGCGATCACTCGCGTATCGACATGAAGGGTCTCCTGCCCTCCGACTCGTTGAAAGGTTCCCTCCTGAAGAAATCTGAGCAGTTTGACCTGCAAAGAAGGAAGAAGATCACCGACTTCGTCTAGAAACAAGGTCCCGCCGCCTGCAGCTTCAAGCTTCCCCTTTTTTTGATAGACCGCTCCCGTAAAGGCTCCTCGTTCGTGGCCAAAGAGTTCGGACTCGAGTAAGGTCTCCGGAATAGCCGCACAATTGATCGGCACAAAGGGTCCTTGCTTCCGAACGCTTCGCGCGTGGATGGCCTGCGCAGTCAGCTCCTTGCCTGTGCCGGTTTCACCGGTCAGCAATACCGGCATCTCAGTCGCCGCAACTTTGGAGATTTTGTCGAACACCCCACAAATGGCCAGACTTGACCCAACCATGTCATTCATGACTCACTCCTCTCTTCCCGAACGTCCCGAGATACTTTCGGCTAGGTCATCCGTTGTGACTCGCGCGAGGTTCTACAACGAGGTGTGTCACTGGCCCCTCGCACCTGCAATATGCTCGATTGAACTCCATGCACATGGCATCTCATTTGGCTCACCCATCAGCTGGATCCTGGAAGACCCTATCGAGTGTCACAGGCGTAGATGAGGACAAGGCGCTGCCCTGTTATGTTCGCTCAAATCAGAGACGTGTTGCCATGATGCGAGTCATCTGGTTATGAGGACAGCGCCTCACCGGGCAGATTGCTTTTTGCCCCCACAACACATCGTGACTGATAGACGTCTGGACTTTGAGTCGTCTAGGCTGTAGAAGCAAAAACATGATTTTCCAAGCCATCGACAACCCATTCACACGGCCATATGCCCAAAAGGCACCAGATCTGAAAGGCCTCACTCAAGATACGGCTACTATTCCTCGCTCCACCACAGACTATCGGATCTACTATCTTATATCGTCAGTACAATTACGACATTCGGCTCTATCTTATAGCACAATTACGCATGATGGCTCCAGTCACGAAATGTGTATGGCGTGCGTTGTCCTGAACGTGCGAAGCTCATTCAGAATGACGATGGTACATGTCAACAGAGACTACCAGGGTGTCTCTCAGTTTTGTGATATTGAAAAGTGGGGCCTAATGGACCTATGCCAGATCGAAGGTTGTTTCATGTCGCTCTCGTTCGGCACATCACCGTGAGTTGCTGAGGGACTGTTGGGTGGGTCGATATCGATGGGCAGGCATGACTCCCCATTCTACGCGGATAAGTGACAAGCGTCTTCACAACGGCACGAACAGACGCGACACCGACGACACAACCAACTATGCTAATTTCATATGTTCTCGATCGGTCATGGCCTCAGTACGATCGGTGAGTGCTCGTTTCCACACTGCTCTATCAAGATCTGGAGGATGAGATGTTCGGCTGGCTGACGAATCCTGAAATGTGGATCGCATTGGGAACCCTTGCGGCACTTGAGATTGTGCTTGGCATCGACAACATCATTTTTATCTCGGTCCTCGTCGCTCGGCTCCCCAAACACCAGCGTGACCTGGCCCGCCGGCTGGGGTTAGGGCTGGCCATGTTTGCACGGTTGGGACTTCTATTCTCGATTTCGCTCGTGATGGGCCTGACGGCACCGGTATTCACCCTGCTGAATCAGGCGATCTCCGGCCGCGACATGATTCTGATCGTCGGTGGCCTCTTTCTCCTCGCAAAGGCCACACATGAGATCCACAATAGTCTAGAAGGAGAGACCGAACAAGCCGACACATCCGTTCCGGTCGGGCTGGGCATGATGCTCCTCCAGATCGCCATCTTAGACCTGGTATTCTCTTTGGACTCCGTCATCACTGCTGTTGGACTGGTGAACGAGGTATCGGTCATGGCCACGGCCATCATTTTGGCCGTCCTCGTCATGATGTTCGCAGCTCGCCCCATCGGCGATTTCGTCGATGCCCATCCGACGATTAAAATCTTGGCTCTGTCGTTCCTTATCTTGGTCGGAGTGACCTTGATGGTTGAGGGCTTCGACGTGCACGTACCCAAGGGCTACATCTACTTTGCTATGGCATTTTCAGTCACGGTGGAGATGATCAACATACGAATCCGTGCACGCCATACGCCACCGGTGAAGCTACACCATCGATACTCAGATGAGCGCACCAAGCCTTGAAAGAAGACGGCTGATACCGGCGTACGTCTCATACAGCTTCATACGGACCCCGGAGTTCTCATCGAGAGTGGCGGCGCGAGATGTTCGAGCGAGTGTCCCTCCGCCTTCACACCAAGCCACAATTCGAGTACCGCCCCGAGCAACATCATGCCACCCCCGAGCAGATAACCGTAGAAGACGCTGGCAGCTGATGTTTCAATCATCATTCCATAAAGCCACGGTGCTGCAATGCCGGCTCCTTGTGCCACGATGAAGAAAAAAGCGATCGCCATCGCACGGATTTCCATCGGAAAGATTTCGCTGACTGTCAGATAGGCCGCACTCGCCCCGGCCGAGGCAAAGAAGAACATCAGCGACCAGAGGAGCATCTGCGTCGACAACGTCAATGCGTTCATCCAAATTAGATAGCATGTCACCGCCAGAAGGACACCGGCAATTCCATATGTGAAGCTGATCATCACTTTGCGGCCGACCGTATCAAACAATCGTCCCAACAACAGCGGGCCGAGAAAATTGCCCGCCGCGAACGGCAAGAGGTACAATCCAACGTCGCTGCTGGTCACTGCATAGTATTTGGTGAGCAGCAGCGGATAGGTAAATGAGATCGCGTTATACATGAACGATTGTGTGACCATCAGTCCAATGCCCAATACCGTCCGTCGAGGATACGACTGGAAGAGTTCTCGAGCCACAGTCATGATCGTGGCATGAGGCCGTGGATGAACCGCAATGGTGCCGTGAGGTTCCCTCAATGCTGTTCCTCGATCTTGTACCACCTGTTGTTCAATCTGCGAGACAATGACTTCTGCCTCACGCACACGACCGTGCGTCATCAGCCACCGTGGGCTTTCAGGAATCACACGCCGAACGATGATGATCGCCACGCCCAGCACTGCACCGAATACAAAGCACAGCCGCCAACCGACCGATTCAGGAAAGATCGCGGGATTCAGTAACAGCAACGTCAACAGTGCGCCGGCAGCCGAGCCAAGCCACCACGTCCCGTTGATCGCCAGATCGGTATGCCCTCGGTTTCTGGCGGGAATCAGTTCATCGATGGCCGAATTGATTGCAGCATACTCGCCTCCGATGCCGGCACCGGTCAAGAATCTGAAGACCATGAAGCTCATGAGGTCCCAAGATAGCGCCGTCAATACCGTCGCCGTCAGATACAGCGCCAAGGTGATCATGAACCATTTCTTTCGACCTTGCCGATCAGTGAGATACGAGAAGAGGAGTGCTCCAGCGACCGATCCTGCCAAATAGGCAGAGGCTGTGAGTCCGACTTCTGAGTGTGTGAGCTGTAATGTGTCCGGGTGGGTCAACATCGGGCCAAGTGCGGCCACGATGGATACTTCCAGTCCATCGAGCAACCAGGTCACTCCGAGCGCCCCGACGATTCGCCAGTGCCAGCGCGACCAGGGCAATCGATCTAGACGTTGTGGAATCGCCGTCGTGATAGGAATGCCCCCATCGGAAGTCATGCGACCATCCTAGCACGATGGCGGACACACCGAGGGGGGGAGAGACCGGTAGGGATTTACAGCCAGTCTAGAAACACTATTCCTTTGGCTCTTGGATGGGACCGGCCCATTCGCCACGAGCCAGCGAAACTTCTTGGAATCCTCCATCCGGCCATTGGAATTGTCCGGCCTCATCAACAAGGACGATGAAGGCATCCGCTTCATGGGCCTTCCCGCGGAACCAATACCAGCCTGGTTGGGGTTGGTTGGTCCGTACTCCAACGATACGTCGACATCGGTCGTTCCTCACACGAGTTGAGATTCGCCATTCCTCAGCCTCATTCCGTTCTGGTACAGTGTTCGAGCGAACGGATGACCGTATCACGTCATGTCGAGACTTCCAATAGAAGAAATCCTCCCCGAGATTCATCGAGCACTGGCTACGGGTCAGAATGCGCTCATCAGCGCCCCGCCAGGATCAGGGAACGACGTGCATCCCATTGGCACTGCTGAACGCCCCCTGGCTCGCCGAGAAAAAACTATTACTGCTTGAACCACGGCGACTTGCGGCACGAGCCGCCGCTCGCTACATGGCAAAGCAGCGTCAGGAGCACCTTGGAGAAACCGTCGGCTACCGCATGCGACTCGACACTAAAGTGGGGCCGAATACGAGACTCGAGGTCGTGACCCGAGGGGGCTGCTGACCAGGCTGCTGCAACAGGATCCGTCGCTTGAGACCTATGGAATCGTCATTTTCGATGAATTCCATGAGCGCAGCGTCCAAGCTGACCTGGGACTTACTCTCTGTCGTGAAGCGCAACGGCTCTTCCGACCCGACCTTCGCCTGCTGGTCATGTCCGCAACACTCGACTGTGGCCAAGTCGGCACACTGCTCAATGAGGCGCCGTTCCTGACGTGTCACGGCCATATGTTTCCAGTCGAAACTCGTTATCTGGATCAGCCCCTCACCGGACGACTCGATGTGGCAATCACACAACTGATCCGACACTCACTCTCAAAGGATCAGGGAGTCTGTTGGTCTTCTCCCTGGCATGGCAGAGATCCGCCGAGTTGAACGGATGCTACTGGACGCCAAGCTTGGTCCCTCCGTACCACTCATCGCCCCGCTGTGCATGGTGACCTGCCGCAGGAGCAGCAGGATGCGGCCATTCGTCCATCGGCTCGGAACACGAAAGATCGTGCTCGCCACATCCATCGCAGAAAAGAAGTTTGACGATCGAGGGTGTGCGGTCATCGACGCTGGTCGGCTCCGACAACCTCGCTTCGACTCACGTTCGGGTTTAACACGATTAGAAACGATTCGTGTCACACAAGATTCAGCCGAACAACGCCGTGGCCGGGCCGGCCGATTGGGAACCAGGGCTGTGTTATCGACTCTGGACGGAACGAGAGCAGGCCACTGACGACCCACCGTCCGCCGGAAATACTCGAGGCCGATCTGGCCCCGCTGTTGCTCGATTTGGCTCAGTGGGGCACTCAGAATCCCATGGACTTGTCATGGCTGACTCCTCCGCCGGCTGCGGCCATCGCACAGGCCACCGATCTCCTGATCCGACTTGAGGCGTTCACGGCGGATGGTCATCTCACAAATCATGGCCGGAACATGACCGAACTGCCCATACATCCTCGCCTGGCTCATATGTTGCTCAAATCCGTTCCACGCGGACTTGCTGGCCAAGCGTGTGCATTGGCGGCGCTATTGAGCGAACGCGAGATTCTGCATGGTTCACGAGAACTACACACGGTCGATCTGGCGGGTCCGGCTCGATGCCTTGCGCGGACACTATGAGTCGACATCCGGCCTGACTGGCATCGGCTTCCGTTCATCCAGCTGAACAAACCGCTGAACTTTGGAGACGGCAACTTGCCGGCCTTCGGGCGGTTACAACAGACTGACGATTCCGACCTGTCTCGGAACGCTGGACTACTACTGCGCTGGCCTACCCAGATCGAATTGCGAAACGACAATCTGGTGATGAACCTGGCTACCTACTCGCCAATGGGCGCGGTGCCCGATTCCTGCGGCCAGACCTCTTAAGCAAGGAGCCATTTCTCGTCATCGCCGACCTATGGGAGCCACTCAGTGGGCAGGAATCACCCTTGCGGCTCCCGTTGCCGCCGAAGACATTGCATCATTGTACCGTGACCAACTTGTCGAAGAGCAATCAGTCGTGTGGGACGAACGGCTCGGGGCGGTTCGAGCATTGCGTCGCCGTCGGCTCGGAGCGGTTGTGCTTACAGAAGAAGGGATTTCAAATCCTGAGCAGCAGCTCGTCACGACCGCCCTGCTGCAAGGGATTTGTCAAGCGGGACTGAAGACACTCCATTTTACCCCGGAACTCACACAATGGCTCACTCGCATTGCCTGGCTGAAACAGCTCGAAGGATCCGATTCGGACTGGCCGGATCTTTCAGAAGAAACACTGTTACAGACATTGGGGACATGGCTCGGTCCATTTGTGTCAGGCATGACCACCCTCAACGCCGTGACCAGGATGGACATGAGTACTCCCTTGCACGCCATGCTCACATACGAACAACATGCACGTCTTGATCGGCTGGCTCCGACACATATCACGGTGCCGAGTGGTTCCCGCCTCCGCCTCGACTACAGCCTGTCCGGTCCCCCTGTGCTTGCAGTTCGGTTACAAGAGATGTTTGGCTGTCAGGAGACACCTCGAGTTGCCGGCGGACACATACCTGTGATGTTGCATCTGCTCTCTCCGGCCAAGCGACCGATGCAAGTTACACAAGATCTGGGTGGTTTCTGGAAACGAGCGTACCAAGAGGTGCGAAAAGAGCTGCGTGGTCGGTATCCCAAGCACCATTGGCCCGAGGATCCGCTGAGTGCCATCCCGACAGCCAAAGTGAAACGGCGAAATGACGCTGGTTAGGCTCCGTGACGATTCTGCTCCCACAGACGAAATGCCGCAAGATCCTGCGCAAGACTATGGAGCAGTAGTGCTAGTATTGCTGCATCATCAATCAATCCGATTCCCGGGATAAAGTCCGGGATCGCGTCCACTGGACTCAGGATATAGAGGATGGATACGGCAATTGATGCGACAGTACGCACCGAGAGTCCTCTGTAGCTGCCTTGCTTCCAGGCTTTGAGTAATCGAAGCAATACCGGTAGATCGGTCCACAGATGGCCAAACGTGCGGAGCATCTCAAAGAGCCTGGTGGAGATTTTCATCGTTTCCTCCCTACGAGTACATCAGCATCTCTACACTGATCGTATGGAGCATACCAAAGCCCCCTGCAGTTTAGGAAGAGGTGCTCAGCCATCGCGCATGATGTACCAATGTTTCTACCGCACCCACAGCTACGCCGCTGCGACAAGATTCGTTGTTC
>JAMXAU010000149.1 GCA_024281365.1 Nitrospira sp. | reverse complement strand
CGATGGGATTGTGTCGGTCAATCACCAGGCCAGTGGCAGGAACGAAACAGCGGCACGCGTGGCGTTTCTGGTCGTCATGGCCATCGTGCTCGTGGTGGGACTCGTCTTCGCGGCGAACACCTATAGTGCGAAGCGAAAGGCGGAGGCCACACAGGAAGAACGGGCTGCGAAGGTAGAGAATAAACCAGCCCAGGTCGGACTAAAGCGAGTCTTCGAGACCGATCCCCCTCCACCCCAGAACACCACCGCACTCGTGCGGTCAACCAGCCAGTCGCCTGTCGCGTCTACTGACCATGCGATGCGATCGTCTCTCGACAGAGAAATCGACGACGGAAGCCGACCCATGGCACTGGCTCCTGACCAGACACGAGGCAACCGATCACTCGGCAGACCATCTTCCAGTCGGTTCGGTGGGGAGGTCCTTGTGACGAACTCCCCTGCTTCGGACAGTCCCCGGATGCAACAAGCGGGAACCGGACCAGACGCAGCCATCTCCTTGGTGCGCGAGCTGCTCAACAGCACCAGACAGCCGGACATGGGGTCTGGAAGCCTACTGGGCGGATCAGCTATGCCGGTCAGCACGGGAGACACAGGAAACTCAATGCCATCATCGGTTGGGTATATGGGCGGACCCAGCGGCCCTTCAATTGGCGTGACGAGCGTCGGGCTCGCGGCGCCTCCTGGTCCTGCTGCCAGCGGAGCCGGTCCCATCGGAGGGCTCCTGACGCCGTCGGACACACCCAAAGTCCAAGCCGGTCTCTTGGGTGATCGTAATCTGATCTTGCCAAAAGGCAGAACGATCGACTGTGCCTTGACCGTGCGAGTGATCAATGAAGTGGCGGGCATGGCCACCTGCGTCCTGAACAGCGATGTCTATAGTGACAACGGACGTGTTGTGTTGTTGGAACGAGGATCGGAAGCGGTCGGTGAATATGCGGCGACGATGGCGCAGGGCCAGCGCCGCCTCTTTCTCCTCTGGACGAGAGTCAAGACTCCGATGGGCGTCGTGATCAATCTCAATTCCCCGGCTGCCGACGCACTCGGTACCTCCGGCTTAGTGGGAGTCGTAGACAACCATTGGTGGGACCGGCTGGGCGCGGCCTTTCTCCTCTCACTCGTGCAAGACGGCATCGGCTTGGCCACCGCCACGCAGGCCGGCGGCGGGGGTGCCCAGAGTCTGGGGATCTATCAACATTCCGCCACGACGGGAAACCGCATGGCGGAACTCATCCTCCAATCTACCATCAATATCAAACCCACGCTCTACAAGAACCAGGGCGACCGCGGAACCATTTTCGTCGCGCGAGATTTGGATTTCAGCACCGTCTATGAACTGCACCCCCACTGACCTGCTCGCGCACGACACGATGGTGCGCGAGCTGTTGCGGCCCTTGCTTCGATACCTCGCGCTCCCCGGCGCGACCGAGATCGTCGTCAATCGGTCAGGGGAAGTCTACATCGAGGTCGGCGCAGCCTGGCAGCATCACCGCGCACCGGACCTGACCCTGGATCGACTGACCGCACTTGCCACGGCCATCGCGACGGCCACCGAGCAAGAGATTGGACCGCACCACCCGATTCTCTCGGCCATGTTGCCGGATGGGGAACGGGTGCAAATTGTCTTACCGCCAGTGGTGGAACTGGGAACCATCTCCATCTCGATCCGCCGACCCAGCGCCTGGATCAAGACATTGGATGAATACGAAAGAGAGGGAGCCTTCAGCCGCTATGTCTGGGCCAAGGCAGCGACGCTGGATCGTCGCGCTTCCGAGCTCGATCCCATCGAGCGACAGCTCGTGGAGTATCTGACCAATCGTCAATTGGGTGCGTTCGTCAGGGCGGCGGTGCTGGCGAAAAAGAATATTGCCGTCGTGGGGGACACAGGTTCCGGAAAAACCACGCTCATGAAATCCATCTGTCAATCGATCCCGGAGCAGGAACGACTCATCACGATCGAAGATGTGCGCGAATTGTTGCTCCCCCAGCACGGCAACCGGGTGCATCTCTTGTACGCCAAAGGTGGACAAGGGACGGCGACGGTATCGCCGTCGGAGTTGATTGCCTCCACACTCCGCATGAAGCCGGACCGGGTGCTCTTGGCCGAGTTGCGCGGCGGCGAAGCGTTCGACTTCCTCAAACTCCTCACCACCGGCCACAGTGGCTCGATTACCTCTTACCATGCGGAGTCCTGTGCCCTCGCGGCCGAACGCTATGTCTTTATGTGCAAAGAGCATGAACAGGCGGCGACCTACGATGTGCTGACCCTCAAACGCCTGGTGGCCTTGACCATCGACGTAATCCTCCATGTAGTGGCGCAGAATCAGTACGACGAGGAGGGACGGCCGATCAGAAAACACCGCTATGTCGCGGAAGTCCACTATGACCCGATCGCGAAACTCGTGGCGCGGTTCGGAGAAGCCACCCTGGTGAGGGCCTAGAGGAACCGATGTCACGAAAGAGTCTACATATCGGGGTGGTCCTGTTGCTCTATCTTCCGCTTGGGCTCTGCGGAGCAGATGCCCTCGCCGGCGCCGTCTTCACCCTCGCCAACAAACAGATGCCGGAAGACCTCTCCCTGACCAGCTGGCCCGACTCTTGGCAAGCCTATCGGGAGGATCCGATTCAGCGGAAGCGACTGCAATTCTCCGCCGGGGTCGGTGGGTTTGTCTGCTTTGGTCTCCCGGTGCTGCTGGTGCTGTCCGTGACTAATCGACAGAAACCGCTCCATGGCGAGGCTCGCTTTGCCACTCATGATGAGATTCAACAGGCCGGACTCTATGGAGAGAAAGGCGTGATCGTGGGAAAAGTGGGACAACGGTACTTGGTCTATGGAGGCCAGGAATTCGTGTTGTTGGCGGCGCCGACCAGATCAGGCAAGGGTGTGAGTATCGTGCTCCCGAACCTGCTCCATTACGACGAGTCAGTGGTCGTCCTAGACATCAAGATGGAGAACTTCGCCTACACGTCGAAGTTCCGGCAGGCACACGGCCATCATGTCTACCTGTTCAATCCCTTTGGCGCGGACGGCCAGACCCATCGTTGGAACCCGTTGGATGCGGTCGATCGCGACCCGAATCGCCGCGTGGGCGAGATCCAAGCCATCGGCCAGGTGCTCTATCCAACAGAGCAGATCAAAGATGCCTTCTGGAACGAATCCGCCCGCAACCTCTTTCTCGGCCTGACCCTCTCTATAATGGAGACTCCATCCTTACCCTGCAGTCTTGGTGAAGTGCTCCGCCAGGCTTCCGGCAAGGGTCAGCCCATCAAGGACTATCTGCAAGACCTCATCAGCACCAGGGCCAAGAGTGACACCCCGCTGAGCGACGACTGTACGGCAGCCCTACACCGGTTCTGCGCCACCAGTGACAATACCATGGCGAGCATTCTGGCCACCCTGACGGCTCCCCTCACCATCTTCAGTAATCCCATCGTGGATGAGGCGACGAGTGCGACGGACTTCGACCTGAAACAGGTGCGAGCGCAGCGGATGTCGATCTATGTCGGCATTCCGGCCAATCGGCTCAGTGATGCGGCGCTGCTGGTCAACCTGTTTTTCTCGCAACTGATTCACTACAACACCGTCGACTTACCAGCCACAAACCCTAACCTGAAGCACCAGTGCCTCGTGATCCTGGATGAGTTCCCCGCCCTGGGGCGGGTCAATATTCTCGCCAAGGCCGTCGGTTTCATGGCCGGCTACAATCTGCGCCTGCTCCCGATCATTCAGAGCCTCTCGCAGCTCGAATCGGTCTATGGGGAAAAGGACGCGCGTACCTTCGTCACGAACCATGCCTGCCAGATCCTGTTTGCCCCTCGCGAACAACGAGATGCACAGTACTATTCCCAGATGCTCGGCACCTATACGGCCGAGGCAATCTCGACCGGTACGAGCCGTTCACTCTCATGGGGAAACGGCAAACAGGCCTCGTCCAGTGCCACCCGCTCGGAACAGGCGCGGCCTCTGCTGTTGCCGCAAGAAGTAAAGGAACTCGGGGACCAGCGGGCGATCATCAACCTGATGCATACGAAGCCGATCCTCTGTGACAAGGCCCGGTTCTATGCCGATCCGATCTTTACCGATCGGTTGAAGCGCATCAGTCCGTCCCTCGCGTCGGTGGGAAAGCGGATGCCGACCCAAGCGGAACTCGAAGAGGCATCGTTCGTGCGCCGGGAGTTGTCCGTGGAGATTCCCAAGCTCGACCTGGACCTCCATCGCGCCAAAGTTGAACGACGGGTGCGTCCAGTCCAACCGGATGAACCGATTGACCTGTCCGCGCTGGCAATGGACCTCACCACCCTGCCGCCGGTCCTGTCGCGTGACCCACCAACACAGGAAGACGTGACCGATCTGGTCGATGCCTTTGTGGCTCAGCTGCAATGGAGCGACAAAGCCGATGACGAAATCTCAGAGAAGATGAGTCCTGTGAATGAAGAAGGAAAAGCCAAAAGAACAGAGAAGCACATTGATTGATCCCTGGTGGATCGAGACAGAGAAGAGAGGGACGTATGACGACATGCATTAGAACACGTAGAGTGCTTCACGGTCTTGTCATTCTCATCACCTACACCGCGACGCTGGCTTGTGCGCAGAAGCCAGTCGTGCCATCCGGTGCGGCCCGCGTACCGATCAATAGCGATGAGATGATCCAGCAGTACCGTGAACGGGTAAAGAGCGACCAGCGTGAGAAGCAGGAGCGGAGTTTCCTCACCCGACAAATAGAATCGCTGACGCAACAGGTCCAGGACCTGAGTGCCGCACTGACGCTCATGCACCTCAACCAGCAAGACCTGGTCAAAGGTAAATC
>JAMXAU010000148.1 GCA_024281365.1 Nitrospira sp. | reverse complement strand
ACTGCAACAGTTCTTGGGTTTCGCCGCTATTGGAGATCGCCACCAAGACATCCCGACGAGCCAGCATGCCGAGATCACCGTGAACCCCCTCAGCCGGATGCAAAAAGAACGAGGAGGTTCCCGTGCTTGCCAAGGTGGCGGCTATCTTTTGCCCGATCAACCCTGATTTCCCCATACCCGAGACTACGACCTTCCCCTTACATCGAACGAGCACATCCACGGCTTTGACGAATCGCTCATCGAGCCGACTGACCAACGCCTCCACCGCTCGAGCCTCGATCTCAAGCACACGTCGCCCTTCGGACAGGCTCTCTTCCAGTTTGGCGGATTTTGAGTCCCGAGTAACCGGTTTTCCCGTCATAGTGTAGCGGATCCTCGTCTTACACCCATCATCATTGCCTTCTACCGCTCACAATCATTCATCTTGTAGGTTGTGCGGCATCCCAGATCCGCACCACCCGTTCCAATAACGCCTTCAACTGATGCAACGGCACCATATTGGGTCCATCGGACAGCGCTTCATCGGGGTTCGGATGGACTTCCATAAAGAATCCGTCGACCCCTGCCCCGGCTGCCGCGCAGGCCAACGGTTCGACAAACTCCCGCTGGCCGCTGGACTTCGTCCCGCCCCCACCCGGCAATTGTACGCTGTGAGTAGCGTCGAAGACGACAGGATACCCGAACTTCCTCATGATAGGGAAGGACCGCATATCCACGACAAGGTTGTTGTAGCCGAAGGACGATCCTCGCTCGGTCAGCACGATCCGCTGACTCCCGCACTCTTCGATTTTTTTGACGGCATTTCCCATTTCGGTCGGCGAAAGAAATTGTCCTTTTTTCACATTGACGATCTTTCCGGTCTTGGCCGCCGCGATCAAGAGATCCGTCTGCCGGCAAAGAAACGCCGGGATTTGCAGAACATCCACGATTTTCCCGGCTTCCGTCGCCTGCTCTTCCGTATGCACGTCGGTCAACACAGGCAATCCCAGTTGCTCCCTCACGTGCTTCAACACCGCCAGCCCTTTTTCTAAACCAGGGCCTCGGAATGAATGGATTGATGTTCGGTTCGCCTTATCGAATGACGACTTGAAGACGTAGGGGATTCCTAAGGCCTTCGTCAGCTCGGCAATTCGCCCAGCCGTATCCATAACGAGCTGCTCACTCTCGATCACACAAGGACCGGCAATCAGAAACGGCCGCTGGCCCTGACCGACCTTGAATGAACCGATGTCGACAAGATGTGCCATGAATTAGTGTCCGAGCTTCTTCCGAAGCGCTGCACCCACGAATCCGCTGAACAGAGGATGCGGGCGATGTGGCCTAGAGCTATACTCCGGATGAAACTGCGTTCCCAAGAACCAGGGATGATCCTTCAGTTCCAGGATTTCGACCAATCGCCCATCCGGCGAGAGGCCGCTCAGGACAAGCCCCTTCGCACTCAATCGCTCGCGATAGGCATTGTTGAACTCATAGCGATGACGATGGCGTTCACGAACCTCGTTCACGCCGTACATCTTCTGGGCCAACGTCCCCTCTCCTAACTTACAGAGATAGGATCCGAGCCGCATCGTCCCGCCTTTATCGCTGATACCCTGCTGATCCGGCATGAGATGAATCACCGGATGAGGCGACTGCTCATCAAACTCCGCACTGTTGGCCCCTGACAGTCCTGCCACATTTCGCGCAAACTCGATCGCCGCACATTGCATTCCTAAGCACAGACCGAGAAACGGCACCTGACGTTCCCGTGCATATCGGATCGTGGTGATTTTCCCCTCAATTCCTCTTGTCCCAAATCCACCGGGAATCAAGATCCCATCAGCTTCTCGCAGAATGCGCTCTGTCCCTTGCCGTTCGATATCTTCGGACTCGATCCAATTGATATTGACCTTCGTTTCATGGTCGATTCCGCCATGAATCAACGCTTCGCCCAGGCTCTTGTAACATTCCTTCAACCCTACATACTTTCCGACCAGCGCAACGGAGATTTCGTGCTTGGGCCGTTTGATCTTCTGCACCATCGCATCCCACTCGCGAAGATTCGGCTGACCGGTCTCGAGATGCAACTGACGGACGATCAATTCATCCAACCCTTCTTTTCGGAAGACGATCGGCACTTCGTAGATCGTTTCGACGTCTTTCGCCGTGATCACGGCGTCCTTGTCCACATTGCAAAACATCGCAATCTTGCCCTTGAGTTCCGGGGGAATATACCGGTCCGTTCGGCACAAGAGAATATTGGGCTGGATACCGATTTCCCGAAGCTTGTTGACCGAATGTTGCGTCGGCTTGGTCTTCAGTTCACCGGCTGTGCCGATGTAGGGCACCAAAGTCAGATGCACATACAGCACATTGTCGCGCCCGACGTCGTACGGCATCTGTCGGATGGCTTCAAGAAACGGGAGGCTTTCAATGTCTCCGACCGTCCCGCCTATTTCGATGATGGCGACATCCACTCCCTTAGAGATCCGCATGATCGCCTGTTTGATCTCATCCGTCACATGCGGCACGACCTGCACCGTTCCTCCAAGATAGTCTCCCCGCCGCTCCTTCGTAATAACTGAATGATAGATCCGGCCTGTCGTGTAATTACTTTCCTTCGTCAGTGAGAGCGAAGTAAATCGCTCATAATGGCCCAGGTCCAGATCGGTCTCAGCGCCGTCGTCTGTGACGAAGACTTCGCCGTGCTGGTAGGGATTCATCGTCCCGGGATCGACATTGATATAGGGATCCAGCTTGAGAAAGGTGATCTTTAACCCGCGGCTTTCGAGGAGGTTCCCAATAGAAGCCGATGCCAGTCCCTTCCCAAGCGATGAGACCACTCCACCGGTCACAAAAATGAATTTATTCATGGCTCCTCCCTCTCCTGGACGTCAGGCTGACCCACCTCAGCTGTACACCTCATCCTTTAAAAAACATCCCGCTGCTCTTCAGCTCGCGCTTGACTGCAAGATACTCCTGAAGTCGTTCCGCAACATCAGACACATCCTCCGGACGATCCACCCTCAGTGAGGCATGTTTGGTTTCCCACACACGGATGCGAATGCCATGGTCGAGCGCACGCAGTTGCTCAAGCTTTTCAGCGTCCTCGATGCGACTGGTCGGGAGGGAGGCGAATCGAAGCAACGTCTCTTTCGTATAGATGTACAGTCCGAGATGAATATAGTGAAGCCCTCCGACGACGTGCGGCTGTGGGTCGTCGCGAACCAACGGGATCGGAGCGCGTGAAAAATAGAGCGCGTCTCCTTTCGCATCGGTCACGACTTTCACCACGGCAGGATTGAGGAGATCGTCCGTCGAATCGATTACTCGCTTCAGCGTTCCCATCCCCACGCCACTTTCCAAAAACGGCTCGATGAGATCGGTCAAGAGGTCCGGCGTCAAGGGGATCTCATCCCCTTGCAAGTCCACGAAGCAATCTCCTGCAAACATGCGGGCCACCGCAGCCACACGATCCGTTCCCGTCCGATAATCACCGGCGACCATGATGACCCGCCCCCCAAACCGCTCGACCGCCTGTTTGATACGCTCATCATCGGTTGCGACGAGCACCTCCGACACGACACGACAGGCCGCCGCCTGCTCGTACACATGCTGAATCATCGGCTTACCGTTCAGCTCGACCAGCGGCTTCCCGGGGAAACGGGATGAGCCGTATCGAGCGGGAATCACCACGGTCACGGTGCGCGACGCTTTCGTCATGCTCCAAAAGCCTCAGACAACTGTGCAGGTGACACCGTCGCAGTGCCCACCATTCCGACCACGATCCCGGCCGCATAATTAGCCATCATGGCCCCTGTCTTGATATCGGCTCCTGCCGCGAGCGCGAGCGCCAGCGTCCCGATGACCGTATCTCCCGCACCGGTCACATCATAGACTTGCCGCGCCTTCGTCGGAAGATGCCATGATTGCCCGTCCCCTTCATAGAGACTCATGCCCTTCTCACCACGCGTGATCAGCACGGACCGACACCCAAGTCGCTGACGGATCATGGCTCCGGCTTCGTTGATCGTTTGATTGTCGTCCCCGTGCATCCCCGACGCTTGGGTCGCCTCAAGGTGATTCGGCGTAATGACCGTCACGCCTTTATAGAAATTAAAGTGTTCGACCTTCGGATCGACGACGACCGGAACCCGACGCAACGCCGCCAAACGTGTGATCTCCGCCATCAGGGTCGATGACACGACGCCTTTGGCATAGTCGGATACGACGATACAGGAGAGCTCACGGAGTTTTGACTCAACAAACCGGACGATCTTCCGTCGCAGCGGTGCCCTCAACTCAGTTCGGCCTTCGATGTCATACCGAACGATCTGCTGATTGTGAGCGATGACCCGACTCTTTCTGGTCGTCGGCCGCTCCCGATCGGTCACGACTCCGCCAAGGCTTGCCCTGGTGTTTCCCAGTTCCTTGAGCAGCCGCTTCCCGCTTTCATCCGCTCCGATCACCCCGCAGAGATAGGCCTTCCCTCCGAGTGCCATAATATTGCTGTAGACGTTGGCTGCCCCGCCCAAGCGGATCGACTCCGATTCGACATGAACGACCGGGACCGGCGCCTCAGGGGAGATCCGACTCACCCGTCCCATCACATAATGATCAAGGATCAAATCACCGATGACAAGGACGGAAGCCTGCGGAAACCGACGCAGATACTCGCGGAGTACCGTGGGTGACAGAGGTTCGGTCTTCCCCTGTGCATCCTTCTTGGGAAGAACAACGCCCCCGGTTTTCTTTACTGAATGGCTTTGGCGAATCGTTCCCACCGAACCCACTCCGTCCAATTTCCCTGTCCATTCCAGGACCAATA
>JAMXAU010000147.1 GCA_024281365.1 Nitrospira sp. | reverse complement strand
GCGGCCTTGGTTGCCATAGGCCTCGCCGGTGTGCACTTGTCTTCGGTCCCATTCTTCGATGAGGTGACGCTGCCCTCCTGGGTGGCTCTTCCGCTGACCTTGCTCGTCATCGTTGCAGTGACGAATGCCGTCAATCTCTCCGATGGCCTCGATGGGTTGGCCGGAGGGTTGTCGCTTATCAGTTTTATTGGGTTGGCCTACCTCGCGTATCAGGTCAATGAGCCGCTGCTCATTCTCTTGATCGTGTCCATTCTCGGGGGGTTGCTGGGTTTTCTTCGATTCAACACGTACCCCGCGCGCGTCTTCATGGGCGACGCAGGCAGTCAATTTCTTGGCTGGTTCTGTTTATTTGGGGAGTTCCGTTGCTCGATATGATCGGCGTCATGGGGCAGCGGGTGCTGGAAGGGCGGTCCCCGTTTGTCGGCGATCGAAACCATATCCATCATCGACTTCTGTCTTTTGGACTGAATCATGGTCAAGCTGTCACGACCATTTATCTCGTGCATGGTCTCATGGTGAGCTGTGCGTATTTCCTGCGATGGCAGTCCGATGTGTTGCTCCTGGCGATGTATCTTGCGTTTGCGGGTGCCGTCCTGTTCGTCTTTGCCCTGCCGCCTGGACGGATAAGAGCGCCTCGTGCATCGTCGTCGACCCAGTCATCTCGAGTGGTCATTCGCAACGTGTCGAGGAGTCAGTCCAAACGTGAGTGGCCGCTCAATCTTCTGTACGTGACCGTTCCCTGCTACCTGGCCTGGGCGGTGACCGTTCCCCAAAACATTCCATCTGAGGGAGGAATGATTGCAGCCGGTTTGGCGGTCGTCGTGATCGGGGCACTACTGAGTCGTTCCGCAATCGCGTGGGTGGTGCGCGCGGTGCTCTACATCGGATCCATGTGTCTTCTGTATTACGGAGAGGCATTCCCACGTACGAGCGTTACGACGTTGTTGACGCCGACGAATATGGCGATGGTGATCTTGGGAGCACTGGTTTTTCTTGCCATTCGCTGGGCGGGGGACGCCCAATTTCAAACCACTCCACTCGACCACTTGATCGGATTGTTGGCTGTGGCGATGCCGTTTCTGCCGGAGATGACCATCGGCGATGTGTCCGTCGGTCCGCTCATGGCGAAAGCCGTCGTGTTGTTCTTTGCGTTTGAGTTGCTGCTGTATCTGCGGTCATCTGCAGCCATCCGCCTGGGGCTGGTCTCCCTGGCGATCCTGACAGGAATCATGTGGCGGGCCTGGTGGTCATGATGGGAGGAGGGGGAAGGGTGATGAAACGATCTGCGGTGCTGTGGGTGGTCGTGGTTCTGTTGGGCGGTATTGTCGCCTGTGGCGGGCCAGAAGAGCGCAAGGAGAAATATCGCCTTCGCGCGCAGGAGTATTTTCAACAAGGAGATTACGCGAAGGCACGGGTGGAGCTCAGGAATGTGCTGCAAATCGATCCCAAAGATGTCGAAGCCTATTTGCTCTATGCGCAGGTAGAAGAAAAAGAGCGCAACTATCGGAATGCCGCCGGAGCCTATCAACAGGTGATCGAATTGAGTCCGGGGCATGACCGGGCGATGGTCAAGTTGGCGAAGTACTATCTTGAATTTCGGGCACTCGAACAGGCAGGAAAACTTACCGATCAATTGCTGGCCAGCCGACCGGAGCATGTCCAGGCTCGAGCCATCAAGATCGCGATCGTGGCCTTAGGGGGTAACCTGAGCGGGGCCGTGAAGCAGGCCGAACAGCTGGTCACTGAGGCTCCGACGGAAATCGATGCGGTCCTCCTCATGGCTTCACTTTACACCTCGACCCAGCGTCCGGCGGAGGCGATGCCCCATCTGCGCCGGGCGCTCGGTACGAATCCGAGCAATCTCGAATTGTTGGATGCCGTGGCGACTACATCGATGAAGTTGGGGAAAATGACGGATGCTGAATCGACGTTTGAACAGATCGCCAAATTAGAACCGACGGTCCTCAGTCACCGTCTGCGGCAAGTGGCTTTTTATGACCAACAACAGCAGTACGACAAGGCGGAGGCGATTTTGCAAGAAACCATCCGATTGAACCCGGATGATGAACAGCGACGGATGGCGCAGGTCGACTACATCGCTCGTCGTCGTGGCATCGAACAGGCTGAAGCGGCACTGCAACAAGCGAAGAAAGAGTTGCCGCATGCCGGGAAGTTGTGGTTCGCACTCGGCCGCCTCTATGAATCGACCAAGCGGGCTGAAAAGGCGCGTGAGGTGTATCACGACATTCAGAAGGAGTTCGCCGGCAAACCGGAAGCGTTGGAAGCTCAGGTGAAGTTGGCAGGAATGGATTGGGGGGTCGGAAAGGCTGAAGAGGCTGAGCGACAGATCGAGGCGGTCTTGAAAGACAACCCCCGCTCCACGGATGCCCTGATGTTGCGCGGACAGATGGCGCTCAAGCGCGGCAAGGGCCAGGACGCCGTCCTCGACTTTCGCTCCATCCTCAAAGACCAGCCGGAATTGGTGGAGGGACATGTACTGCTGGCGAGAGCCTATTTGCTCACCGGTGAGCAGTCGCTGGCCCGCGAGAGCCTGGACCGGGCGGTTGCCTTGAAGCCCTCGATGGCAGAGGCCCAAACCTTGTTGGTGGGATTGGATGCTGCGGCCGGCCAGCTCAAAGAAGCCAAACAGCGACTGGACCTGCTGATCGCTCAGGACCCGAACAATGTGGCGCTGCTCGGGATGCAGTTTCAATTGCAGCTGCAAGAGAAGGATTGGGGCAAGAGTCAGGCGACCTTGAAGCAGTTGCGTCAGGCCGGAGCAAATGAAGCGCTTGCGAGCTTGGCCGAGGGGCACGTGGCGCTCGGCCAGCAGCAGTGGGATGCTGCGGAAAAGGCCTATGAAAAAGCGGACAAACAATACCCATCGGCTCCGGAACCACTGTTGGCCCTGGTGCAGTTGGATATGCGACGCAGTCGGCCGGCACAAGCGCAGAAGCGGTTGGAGGAGGTGTTGGCCAAGTCCCCAAACCATCCGTACGCCGATGGGTTCCTCGGTGAGCTACTGCTGACAAAGGGAGATCCGGTATCAGCGGTGGCACACTTCGAAGCCGCGACCCGTCTCAACCCCAAATGGACGACTCCCTGGGTCCACCTGGCTCGGGCTCGATTCGGTCAGAAGCAAGTGGCTGAAGGTGATGCGGTGCTGGTGAAAGGGCTGGAAGTGAACCCCAAACATGAGCAGCTACGATTGATGTTGGCCTTAAGCCTCACAGCGCAACGTCGCCATGATGAAGCCATTGCGCAATACGAAACCGTGCTGAAACATTCGCCTGGGTCGCTCCTGGCGGCGAACAATCTTGCCGTCGCACTGGTCGATCATAAGGGTGATCCGCAAAGCTTGGAACGTGCATTGGCGTTGAGCCGTGGCTTTGAGGCGCAGAAGCCGAATCCCTACCTCCTCGACACGCTGGGATGGGCCTATCATAAGTCGGGGCACGGAGCCGATGCTGTTCGTATTCTCCAAAAAGCCACGATGCTGGTTCCCGAACATCCGATTCTCAATTATCACCTCGGCTCCGCCTATGCCAAAACCGGGCAGCGTGCCGAAGCCGTCACGCATCTCAAGAAAGCGCTGACGTCCAGCACAGTGTTTGAGTGGACCGATACGGCAAAGACGTTGCTGGGAGAGGTTTCCTGATGAACACGCTACGACAAAAAAAGTCTTACCTTCCGTGGAGGAGGCTGGTGGTGTTGGCCGGGAGTCTCTGTCTGTCGGTGTTGAGTCAGGTGGTTGTGTTCGCATCGGAACCGGTCAGTGCTGAACCGTCGTATCTTCTTGGACCGGAAGACGTCCTCAAAGTCGCAGTCTGGAAGGATGAACAACTGACGCAAGAGATGGTGGTGCGACCTGACGGGATGATCACGTTCCCCTTGATCGGAGAGGTCGTAGCCGCGGGGCGAACAGCCGAAGACGTACGTTTGGACATCACGAAGCGGCTGATGAAATATCTTCCGACGCCGAATGTGACGGTGACGGTGCTGAAGGTACAGAGTTATCGCATTTATGTGTTGGGACGCGTACTCAAACCGGGAGAGTATCAGGCAGGCCATGATACCGATGTGCTGCAGGCCCTGAGTATGGCCGGGGGGCTCACTCCCTATGCGGCGGAGAACGACATCAAGATCATCCGTCGGCAGCAAGGGAGCGAGGAGCTGGTCTTTCCATTCCGTTACGGTGATGCGCGAAAAGGCAAAGAGTTACAACAGAACATCGTCCTGCAGCGCGGCGATGTGGTGATGGTGCCGTGACGGAATGGCGCGTCCCTTTGTGGTTCACAGGCCAACGGATACTCGAGCTCGAAGCTGGGTTCGCGCCTTTGCCGGAACATGGAGTCTGGTGGTGTTGACGATGGGAGCCGGGAGCGGGGTGGGGACTGCCGCCGAATGGTCTGCGGCTCCGTCGTTGGGCGTGAAGGGCGTGTACAACAGCAACTTGCTGCTGAGTGACGGGGACAATGAAGTGTTCGGCCATTGGATTACCCCGGCGGTCAAGTTCAAGGGGGCAACGGAATCGCTGGAGATCGAGAGTGAAACCCGAGCGGACTTCATTCGCTATTATGGAGATGTCGATCGGGAGCTCACCAACCTGTACTTTCCGCTGAGAGCATCGTATCGCTTGGACCGGCATCTCTTTGGATTTGAGGGTGGCTTTACGCGTGACAATACCTTAGTCGGGGAACTGCAACAGACCGGGTTGGTTCTGGGGTTTACCCAGCGGAGTCTGTGGACGGCCATGCCGACCTGGCAGATGGGGATCACTGAACGATTATCCTGGAAAAATACCTACCAGTTTATGGATGCGAACTATCAAGATGGAC
>JAMXAU010000146.1 GCA_024281365.1 Nitrospira sp. | reverse complement strand
GGGAAATGGGACCTCTCGATGCTTGCCCACATTACCACCATCAGCCAATTTGATGATTACTACACCGCCAGGGATGGCGGCTATCGAGACGGCGCCGACTATTACGATCGGGCTGGATCGCGACACGTCCTCGATAGGATTGCGGTGCCTGCGCTGATCATCACTGCACAAGACGATCCTTTCATCCCCTACACCATGTTCACCGATGCAAAGATTCAGGAGAACCCTCAGATCACTATGGTTGCGCCTCAGTATGGGGGACATTGCGGGTTCTACCAAGGCCGACGCCAGGAGGAAGATCCCTACTGGGCGGAGAACCGAATCATGGATTTTCTACGAGGCATGCGACCAAATCGGTCCTGATAGCATGGATCACATATTCAGGGCGGCTTAAATCCGTCGTGGCTTACCCGGCGCAAGCTCGGCAAGGAGTCAGCACGCGTACGTACGGCTCCCACCAGAGGAAACCCACGCCGAAGTCGGCGATGGGCGTTGCGCGAGGATCGTTCAAACAATGCTGGGTTCGAGATGCGTCCGCACCTCGTCACGGTATGTCCGAAACGGGTCCGGCATTGGGAAAGGGGCATGACCTCGGACTTGAAAAATTGACCAATTGATCACATAGGCGGGAAATAGCCCATCAGGGTTCGCACCTCGATCTGCATCGGTAGTCCGCCCCCCTTCTAAGAGATGCCTGACCAACGCACTGCGCCCATGGGCGCGTGTATTCTTGGGGGCCTCCTCCGTCGCAATCTGAATCAACGCATCGGTCGTCATGCGAGGAACCCGTCCCTCCTCCACAAGCCCATAATAGAGCCCCTTGGCCGGATTCAAGTTGTGATACTCCAAATCCAAACTCTTGAGCAGAGGATCGCTCCAGTCCAATCGCTCTGCTTCTCTGAAACATTCCAGCAACCAAAGCTTTGAGGCCCAATCCACACGGCCAACCAGCTTCTGATAATCCCCGCGCAGATCGTTGAGGACCGACGCCCATTGTGCAAGGACCCAATCAGTTTCCTCATCCTGTCCCTGACAATGCCGCAGCGCACAATCAAGAAACTGTTCCTGAATATCAAGAGCCGACATGGTTCGTTGAGACTGAAGTCGAACGACCCAGTTCCGCTCTTGGTCCTGGGAGATTTCTTGTAGTGCCTCCACCGGTTCATCAATCTCCAAATCCTGAGGGGCATGCCCTTCCTCAATCAGCTGTAAGACCAAGCCGGTCACACCAAGTTTCAACGCCGTCGCATACTCAGCCATATTGGAATCGCCCAAGAGCAAATGAATCCGACGAAATTCATTGGGATCGGCCAACGGTTCATCTCTCGTGTTCACAATCGCCCGATTGTGCTGTACCCACTCGAAAAAATCATTGACGATGTAGTCGCTCCGTTGAGAAATTTGAAACGGCAGGTTCGAGCCACCTCGGGTACCGACGGTTGCACGCGGAACAATCAATCGATCCACCTGAATCCAGGCATCCTGCGGACTGGCGGCACCGATACGCCCGGCTCCGGTAAAGATCTGTCTGGTGACCAGAAACGTCACGAACGGCGCCAACCCACGCCTTGAAAACGGAAATCGACGAGAGACAAGATAATTTTCATGTGAGCCAAAGGTCGCATCCGTCTCATGGTCGATGTTGTTCTTGATCAGCGATACGTGCTCGGACAAACCAAGATCTTCGATCGCCCGCTGCAGCAGGAGATCTCCGGCACGGTCAGACGCCACAACATCCGTGAGGGAGTGACATTCGGGAGAGGCATACTCTAAATGTCCCATATCCAGGTAGATCCGGCCGCCGTTCGTGATAAATCCCCCATTTCCAGGCGGCTCATCATGGCCGCGATGGTGGAGATCCAGCACGCCTCGACGCTGAACCTGGAACAGATGATTTCTGATTTGATGGGCAAACCAGGTTGGGGAATGGTCAGGCCGGTCCTGGTGGATCAAGAGCCCATACTCGGTTTCCAAACCAAAAATTCGATGCAACATATACTTACGTGAGTGCCGAACTCAGGTCCTTGGGAAGCAACGTCTCCAACTCGCCAGACCCGAGTATCCGGTACTTGGAGGTTCCTAGCACATAGCGATCCAGCAGCGCACATTCGATGGACTTTTCCTGCATGCATTGGCGCACATGGGTCATAAGGGTCTGAGAGTCCGTCACCGGCTGATCGGAACTTCCCTTCGCGTCCTTCGGATCCCCTCCGGTTTCATCCGTGTGCCGCTGCGCTCGATCACCGACTGCCCAGGTGTGAATCGCGAGATCCACGGCGTCTTTCAACGACACACAAGACTGCGGTCGAAGATACTCCACCATCCGCTGCTCAACCGACGCGCTTGCCGCAAGGACTGCATACCGGCTCTTCTCTTCGAACACTCCGTCATAGGTGATCGTGAGGAAGCCGTCTTTCCCAACTTTCTGGCTCAGCTCAGCCAGCATGATCTTCACGATGAACGGAGCTTTAAAAACCTCCTCAAACGCCTGCTTGACGACCGGTGCAATGCCGTATTTGACGAGACGACTCCCCGTGACATCAGACGCAGAGCGATTGAATCCTTCGACATGAGCCATTTCCAACAGAGTGAAGCGTAACTTCTCGAGATCAGCCGGGTGTCCCATTCCCCCGAATGCAAGACGGTCATAGATTTCATATAACTTGGGGGTGCCTTTACTCATCGTCATCAGGAGAATCCCCTGCTCGCATGCCACACCCACCACCGGACTCCCCTGCGCAAACTGTGCATCAAGGTACTGTCGGCGATTCCCGACTGCTTCGACCCACCGATAGGGTTCTTCGTACATAGCGTGACGACCTTACAAGCCTTTCGATACGTTTGATTCGAACAACGATCGGAGATGTGGATCCGCCATGGCCGTTACACCATCGGATGTGATCGACTTCACAACCGGATACAGCCCGGCCTCTCGATTCACGCCACCGGTCGCACTGTCGAATTCGGCAGCGCACGTGAGCAGCCGCAGCGCCTGAACGGCCGCCTGCTCTTCAGACATCGCACTCAGGGGTTGCTCACCCCAGGTATTCACATAATGAAGAATGCCTCGAATAGTGGGCGAACCAGACCCCGACACGGCGTACTCCACTCCCTCAAACTCTGCGCCAAGAATGTCGTAGAAATAAATCTTTGCGGCTTCTTGTTCGGCATCGTATCCGGCAAAGATCGGAACGACAGCCCCAGTCCCCGCCAGGGCTGCCGGAACATTTTCCTTCAGCAGCTTAGACAGGGCTCGAAGCTTGCCCTCAAAGCTGAGCTCCTGAAGTTGTGTCCGCCGATAGTACTTAAAGGAATGTTCGAGAATACGCACCATTTCATACGCGGTAGCGGGAACCCCTGCAATCGCCATGACGCTATGTCGATCAATCTCCAAGACCTTATCGGTGCGATCATACATGACCATATTGCCGGCTGTCGCGCGACGATCCCCGGCCACCAACACCCCATCACGATATTTGAAGGCAAGTATCGTGGTGGCGGTGGTCAGAGCCTGCCCCACCCCGGCTTGTCCGGGCATTCCCAATACATACCCCCGGTCCTTGAGTAGCTGGTAAAAATCACCCTGCATCCGCATGCTTACCTCGTGAACGGTGAAACGTAAAAAGTGAAAAGTTTATGGTATGGCCCAATAGCACTGCTCCTCACCACCTTTTCACTTCTCACTCCTTCCTTTTCATACTACTCCCCTGTCCGCTGCCGATATCGTTCCGCCTGCTTCGGATCGACTCGGCGCATCCGCTTCAGAAGGCTATCCTTGTCGGGTGATCCGGTTTCTGGACGACGTGGCTCCCTTCCTTCTTCCAGAGGACTGGGGGATTTCGGCATGGGATCGCCTGGCCCTTCTCGTCGTTCAGGCATCAAGTTGTATTTCATACGTCCCTATCCTTTCCGTGGGTCCATGCGGCCAGCGCATCAGCCGGTGACTGGGCCGTCTTGAAGAGACCGATGCATCGCGTCACCTCTTGCGGATCAAGAGATCACGCATGTCGAGCGCAGGGATCGGAGCCCGTCGGCAAACCGGACCTGTTCCCACTGAATCGACTGAATCTGGTCCGGAAATTTCTGCACGCAGAACCCCGTAACCCGCCACGTGTATCGGCCGGACCATTTCGGATCGCCGCTTCAATTACTTCATCAGTCGTCAGCCGCCATGTTTTCTCCTCCGCTTCCAAACCCAGGTAGAGGCCCTCTCAGGATCAATATTGTGATATTCCAGATCCAAACTGGCCAGCCATGGGTCGTCCCAACGAATCCGCTCTCGCATAAACGTTTTGAGCAGCCATTGCTTCGTCACCCAATCTAACTTGCCGACCAATTGTTGCCGATTTTGTACCAGCAACTGCAACGTCTCACTCCATTCCCGCAAGATCCAATCCGATTCCGCGTTACGCACGGAGAGCGTCCTTCGCGGCTTCATAGTACTGGACCGGTAATGTTGACTGGCGAGATCGCGCGTTCATTCTTTCGTCTCACCACTAGTTTGAGGGCTGGATCGCGTGAGATCTGTTTGACGGCTGCCACCGGCTGCTCCAATTCGAGATCGGGTGCAGCCTCACGTGCGATCACATCGAGCACCAACTGTGTCGTTCCCACTTTGAGCGCCGTCGCATACTCGCACATATTGGGTATTCGCCGATGATGCAGATGGAGCCGACGATACCGTTGACGATCCGCATGAGGCTCATCCCTGGTGTTGAGAATCGGTCGATTACGCATCGTATCGACGCTGAGCTCTCCTCCATAAAGTCGGCACGCTGAGAAATTTGGTACGGCCCTGGAACATAGGGTGATTCTTGTGCCCTTGCTCCCCGACCCTTCCCAGCACCGGCGACGACCTGCCGACTCACAAGAACCGGCACCATGCCGGCCACCAAGGCCGGAAAGGGAACAGCCCTGGGCACAAGATAATTGTCGTGGCATCCGTAACTGTGGCCGTGGAAATCCGTGTTGTTCTTGTAGAGCCGAACATGCACGCCACCAAGTCCCTCGTTACGCCGCTGAGCCGCACGGTGTACGATCCGTTCTCCTGCCCGATCCTGCGCCACCAGATCGCGAAGCGATCGGCATTCAGATGTGGAGTATTCCGGATGCGTATGGTCGTTGTAGAATCGCGCACCGTTCGGCAAGACAAGGTCGCTTTTCATGTCATGGAACGAAAAGGGGCGATGGACATCGCGTCGTGCGAACTCATCTTCCTCTTTATCCTGTTGCAAGCCCGAGACTCGGAAACCGCGCGCATCTTCATGTGGATCCTCACCGGCATAATCCCACCGCCGCTCGAAAGAGGCGGTCAGATGAGCACGCACGAGTTCCATTGATTCGACCACCGGATCCATGTCCGGCACATCATCGCGTGTGATCCCGTACTCGGTCTCAATTCCAAATAAACGCATAGTAAGTTAGGCGTGAACCGTGAGGCGTAAGGGGGAAACAGGTTACGATTCTCTCACCTCACCCCTTCCCTTTCACCCTTTACGGCTTCAGATGATCTGATTCGTGAGCCGTTCTTCAGCCTGACAGCCTCGCCGGAAGGACGAAATACCGACCACCTGCTCCGGATGATGGTCGAGCAATTTCAGCCATTCCTCGGCGGCATCGTCCGGCGGTAGCATGTCACCCTCTCGAAATTCATCGGACACGGCCACCCGGAGATCCTCCTCCAGCAATCCCGCCGGCTGCCCGGACTGAACCGTACGATCGATCGCCTTTTCCTTCGCCCGTTGAACGATCGACGCCAGGATTGCCCCACTGAC
>JAMXAU010000145.1 GCA_024281365.1 Nitrospira sp. | reverse complement strand
AGATGGCTGGAAGCACGATGCTCGGTTCGGGGGACGACCAATCTCTCGCCGGATTGAACATCATAGCCCCGTACGCGGTGATACCCGTTTGCCGGCAGGTAATCGTAGACGAGTAGATGACCGTCGGGTGCCCAATGAAAAGTCAGGACTTCTCCCTCCGTGATGACGTCGATTTCCCTTGTCGCCATCGTGGCAAGGTCTAAGAGCCCCACGAGGGTGTGGTGGTCCATCGTGGAAAATGCTGCAAGTCGTCCATCTGGTGATATCCGCACAAGGCTGAATCGTTTTGGACGAAAATACAGCCCGGGCGAAATTAAGGATTCAGCCGGTAGGTGTTTCAGTGTAAACCGACCGGGGATTGCTGGATCACGGGAGGTGATCACAAGGGCTTGCTGATCAGGGGAAAGCGTCACGGATGAGGGATTGCTCGGAAGAACCGGGCTGCAGGTTGACAACAAGCAGCCGGTGAATATGAGGAGGCCGGCAGCGGACCACTTGCTGCGACAATGGGCCATCGGACGAGCGCGTCGCTCAGAGTCCAGGGATGGGCTGTGCTGTCGCACCGGCCCAGAAGTAGTTTCCGTCGGCGTCTTTGTACCAATGGGCATTGCCGTTGACGGTGAGTCCATTACTTGTCCAGCCTTGATACGGCAGTTTCCTTCCGCCCTTGACTATGCGGACAAGGGGAGCTGCGGAGGTCGGAGCTTTTTCGCGGATGTTGAGGTCGACGCGAGTCTGTACGTTACCCGGTTTTCTCACAAAATTAAATGTGGCCGGACTCTGGTGGATGTCATTGGCCATGTCGACGAGCTTGTCGAGATCCACCTCCAGACCAGGACACGTTTTGTCCGCACGGATCTCACGGTGGCCGATGATATGATCGCGATCGCAAGGGATCGCCCATCGTCGGCAAATGGTTTCAATCAAGCCGGCGCTGGCCTTGTACAGCGCATCGGACCAGGGTGTATTCTCTGTTCCCTCGTGCTCGGTCCGATCGTATACCGATTGGGGTTGACCTCGGCTTTCAATAGTCGCCACGTCAGAACGAGGCGGCCTGCATGCCACGCTCGATCGCTTTCCCCCACATATTGATGGACCTCGCGGGTTTTCCGATTCCATCGTGGGCGGACACACCTGATTCCTCATTCGAGAACCAGGCATCGTCCCTTAAGTGTGCCCTCCATAATATCGATGACGATGGCTTCCGGTCTGTGCCCTTCTCGTCCTTTGTCTTTGTTGGGCTTCCGATCCACTGAATAGCCATGAATTGCCTCCTGCATGCGTTTCTCGGTCGACAGTCTTTGGACCAGGGAGATGCCTGGTCTCATTCTGATCTCAGTCGGGAGTCGTGGGTCATGGAGCCGCGATATGACCGGTTACTCATGCCTTGTAACGGTACGCTGTTCTTCATGGGAAGGCTCCTGATTCCCTGGGCCTCTTCTTCGAGCTCGGCGGTAAGCGGCTGGTCGTGGCATCGCCGGAGGAGCGTGGTGAACAAATCGTCGAGTGCCATCAAGGCCTCTCCCACGATATGACGAGCTTCTTGCTCTGAATATTGTAAAGGGATCAGTCGCCGCAGCTGCCATCCCGGAGCAGAAACGTCCGCCCTGGGCATAGGGTCGTTCACACCCCATCACGAATTCCCTGCCCTGGTCATCTTCGAGAATAAACCCTTTCACATTCATCATGGCACTCCTACTCTCTCAACAGTGTTCACTTCTGCAGTGTCCGTAGACCCTGCCGGTTCCAACATGGTTCAGCCCGTACGGTGAATGCCCTCAAGGAGATGCTTTCTTCGACCCCTCACGAGAGAACCGCCGGAAGGCTGGGGCGCCGAAAGGCGCCGATGACAATCGATACGCTGTCCATCTCGGACCAAGACAGCCTTGCGATCTCCGGTTCGGCGCCGAACGATTGAAGCAGCAGGAGGATACCGAGAAACATAGCGATGATTGCGGGCCAGATCATCGAGAGTGCGCCAAGGACGAACGCGAGGGTGATGGCTGCTGATACCTGCTGGGCGAACTGGCTTTTAAGCGTGAACATGGGGGTCTCCTTCGTATGCGCGCTCGGTAGCCCTCGATCTGGTGATGCCGCATTTGTCATGATGAATGCTGTGCGACAGACCGGCGACTGTTCACTCGATATTTCTGAAAGAGGTCATCCTGCTGCGGCTCATCGCGCCGGCGTATCACCATGACGCCATGAACGGGATGCAACGTTGAGTCTGCAACACGCATGAACCATGCCTCGTTACATGCTTGAGGCATATCAATATTTCAAAGAGTTATCAGCGGGCAGGTCTACGTAATAGGGCTTGCATGCGTATCGTATCTGATCCAGTGAATCCAAAAGGATTCATGGGGGTGAAGGTGGGTAAGAGGCTGTTTCTAGGCAGTGACGGATCTTGTCTTGGGTTGTCGTCTGGATCGGCTAGGTGGGTGCGGTTTCGCACCTGTGAGCGGGAAGCATCGTACCTGTTTGACGGGGATCTCAATATGCAGATCCGGCCAATACAGAATGTCGGAATGGAGTTGTGCGACATGCTTGAGGTGCAGTGGAGGGACATTTTGAAATTGAGGAAACTCGACAAACGATACAAAGAGCTCATTGGTGCTGGTCAACAGCCAGAGCCCATGCCGAGAGACCAGGGTCACATCCACTTTCGAAAGGACTTTGGTCGGGCTGAGGGGTTTCATCGGACTGTACCTGGATAAACAGGCATGTTCATTCTCGGTCGAGCTTGCGCTTGAGTCATGGGATGCCCGTCAGCCTGTTTTTGACAGGCCTTCACGTCGAAGAATATCGGCGACATTCTGTCCATTCACAAACACATCGGCGACGAGGCGATGGTAGACGTCACGCGCCTGGGGCACGATCCGAAGAGAGCCACTGCGCAAGAGCTCCTCCAACCGTTGTTTGGCAGCCGGCCCCGCCGGCTCATTCATCTCTGGGGTATCGATGCTGCGTAGTCTGATGCGCTCGCTTCCGACACGAATGGTGTCCCCATCGACTGCCCGCACTTGCAGGGTGCTCAGCAGTCTCATCTCGTGTCTCGTGCTGGATCGAAGGGTAGAGAGGCGACTAGAAGATTTGTGGCCGGCTCCTAGCTTGTACCGCCCTTTGGGATAGCGTTGTGGGCGGCTGTCCGGCGGGCGTTTATGCCGTGGCTGTTTGTAGGTGGGGAGGCGATCAGAACGGTCCTCGTCCGGCGATGGATACCAGCAGAGGTCACAGTGCTGGTTCAGGGTTGATCCAATGTCGGACTGCTCAAGTCGCGCTGCGGAGGCGCTCGACGATAGCTGGAGAGACCACCAGCCGATCAGCACCGAGATTGTCAGAATCACATACGGCTTCATGATGTGTTCTATAAAGCAGGTGTTGTGCCAGATTCAGACTAATTGACAATGGTCAAAACGGCATGCTGGAATGCAGCCGTATCTCGTTGAGATACATCGATATTCTTGCGAGAGACAAACGACGCTTCACGATTCACGGAGGTATATGCCATGGATATGATGGGACGGGTGGGGTTGATTGAAATTCCAATGCTGATCGCTCCAGATCAGAAAGCCTGGATGGATCGCATGATTAAAGAAGGGAAAATTGCCATTCCGCCAGGCGGGACATTGGAAAAAGGGTCGTTGTATTCAATGTTTGTCCGCATGCTACTCCACAATGCCATGGAAGAGCAGAAGCGGCAAGAAGCCCTGGAAGCAGAAGACGAGGATGACGAATAGACGAACGTGAAGAGAAGAAACGGTTAAGCCCGAACTGTATCCAAATAGATAACGGTGTATCTGACAAGATACGAACGACGCTCGCTTCGCTGAGCCGGCGAAGCGGGCTTCACGAGCGGCTGGCTCAGAGTTTCTTGAACGCGGAGTGTGCAGCGCGGATGGTTTTCTCGATGTCCTGATTGCTATGGGCAGTAGAAAGGAACGCTGCCTCGAACTGAGATGGCGCAAGATAGACGCCCTGCTCCAACATGTAGTGAAAAAACTGGCCGTACCGTTTCGTATCAGATTGCTTTGCCGTACTCCAGTCCACCACAGGGCCTGGGGTAAAGAAAGTCGTCAGCATCGATCCGACGCGTGTTTGCGTCACGGGGACTCCGGCCCGCTTTGCGGCTTCACCGATGCCCTTGGCAAGGGTCACGGATCGTTGCTCTAACTGCTTATAGACTCCCTTCCCTCGTAGTTGCTTCAGCGTCGCCAATCCGGCTGAGACCGCCAGGGGATTTCCTGAGAGGGTTCCTGCTTGGTAGACCGGTCCAACCGGTGCGATGAGATCCATGATCTCTTTCCGTCCGCCGTAGGCACCGACGGGCAGTCCTCCCCCGATGATTTTCCCGAGCACTGTCAGATCTGGCTTGATGCTATAGAGGGCTTGTGCTCCGCCATAATTCACGCGAAAGCCTGAAATGACTTCGTCAAAAATCAATAGGATCCCGTGCTCGGCGGTCAGTTGTCGAAGTGCCTGCAGAAAGTCCGGTGCGGGCGGCACGACACCCATGTTGCCCGCAATCGGCTCGACAATGATACAGGCGAGTTGCTTGTGATTGGCTTTGACGAGCTGTTGAACAGTCCGAATGTCATTATAGGGCGCGGTCAGGGTATGTTTCGCAAAATCTTCCGGCACGCCCGGTGAGTCCGGAATCCCCAATGTTGCCAGACCCGAACCGGCCTTTGCCAACAAATAGTCGCTGTGTCCGTGGTAGCACCCTTCAAACTTGATGATTCCCGTGCGTTGAGTGAACCCTCGAGCGACACGAATGGCACTCATGACCGCTTCGGTTCCTGAGCTGACCAGCCGGAGTTTTTCCATCGAGGGGAATGCGTGGCGAATTTCTTTCGCGAGCGCGACTTCCAATTCCGTCGGTGCGCCGTAACTGGTGCCTTGCCCAGCCGCCTTCTTGATCGAGGCAATGACCGCTGAATGGGCATGTCCCAGGATCATCGGCCCCCATGACAGCACGTAATCGATGTAGACATTCTTATCCACATCGTAGAGGCGCGATCCTTTCGCACGCGCGATGAAGCGCGGCTGTCCTCCCACCGAGCGGAACGCGCGAACGGGGCTGTTGACGCCGCCGGGGATCAGCTGTTGGGCTTCGGTAAAGAGTTTGGCGGACCGGGATGTCTTCATAATGGGGGCGCACCCTACCATGGAGGACGAGAGTCGGTCAAGAAACTGGTGGTTGTGTCAGCGGGCACCGGTTCCTCGAGGACCTAAAAGTGTCGATTAGGATGCACCTCTTATCAATTTGGATACAGTAGAAGGCACAGTCTTTCAATCGTAAGATCTAATTCCGTTGTATTTGGCTGCTGAGTCATCAGGGGTTGCTGGCGGCGTGATTCTTGCTGTATCCGCCAAGTTAGGAAAGTGAGATCGCCATGAAGGTTGTGTGTTCTTGGTGCCGAGGCGAAGGTCAGGATGGCTTCGTCGGGGAAAAAGCGCCGTTCGATGATCCCCGGGAGACGCACAGTATCTGCCTCACGCATGAGACAGCGGTCAGGGCTCGTTGGGAGGCGCGTCGACAGACGACAGGCGTCTTGTCCCTTCCTACCAGGCTTATCCGGAGCCCCGTCTGCTGTATGAGCTAACCCGCATTCTTCATGAACGCTTCTACTGAGACGGTTTCAAGTTTTGGGTTTCCTGTTTCAGGTTTGTGACTTCTGCACAACGTGGAACATGAAATGTGGAGC
>JAMXAU010000001.1 GCA_024281365.1 Nitrospira sp. | reverse complement strand
TTGCTCTGTGTGACGAAACCTCAGCCTAGGTCTGAGAGCATCACCAGGGAGTTTATTAGGCTGGTACCATTGCAGCTTTCAACGATCGCACAAACTCGGCGACGTGTCTGACCATGCCGGGATCTTGTTGATGCGCTGCAATCTGTTTCACGATAGCGCTGCCGACAATCACCCCATCCGCCATCTTCGACACGCGTGCGGCATCCTCTGGAGTCGCGACCCCGAAGCCCACGGCGACAGGAGCGGCCGACACCTTCCTGAGTTTATCAATATTCTGTTGGATGTCTGTCGCATTACTGAGTTTGGCTCCGGTAATACCGGTCAGCGAGACATAGTAAACAAAGCCGTGCGACTCTTTCGCCACCAGTTTCCGCCGATCGGTCGTGCTGGTCGGCGCGAGTAAGAAGATCAGTGAGAGTCCCACCGCATCTGCCGGAGCCTTGAGCGGTCCTGCTTCGTCCGGCGGCATATCAGGGACGATCAATCCATCCACTCCAGCGGCTTTCGCCGCCTTACAAAACTCTTCACAGCCCATGGCATGAATGGAGTTGTAGTACAGCATGAGAATGATTGGAATCTCCGTGCGCTGACGGAGGGACGTGACCGACGTGAGAATTTGCCGAAGCGATGTGCCGTTCTTCAAGGCGCGCTCTGCCGCCTGCTGAATCACTGGCCCATCGGCAATGGGATCTGAAAACGGGACACCCAGCTCGATGATATCGGCGCCGGCCTGCTCAAGAGCGACGACGAGCTGCTCGGTCTCAGCCAGTCCGGGGTCCCCGGCCATGAGATAGGCAATGAGGGCCTTCTCCTTGTTCTGACGAAGGCGTGCAAACGTGCTATCCAACCGTCCACTCATAGCGTGACCCCTCGCATTCTGGCCACTTGTTGGACGTCTTTGTCCCCACGGCCCGATAGATTCGCAATAATGAGCTGTGACTTTTTCAGCGTCGGTGCCAGCTTGACCACATGAGCGATGGCATGGGCGCTCTCCAACGCAGGAACAATCCCTTCTTCACGGGCCAGTAGATCGAAGGCTGCCATGGCCTCATTATCTGTCGCGTAGGTGTACTCGATACGACCCAGATCATGATAGAGACTATGCTCCGGCCCAACCGCGGCATAGTCCAGGCCAGCCGAAACGGAATGGGTCAAATTGATCTGTCCATTTTCATCTTGAAGAAGATAGGTCATCGTGCCCTGTAAGACGCCCGGCTTTCCGCCCGAGAATCGCGCCGCATGTTTTCCACTGGTGATTCCAGTTCCCCCGGCCTCGACCCCGACCATCTTGACCTTGGGGTCTTTCAGAAAGGCATGGAAGAGTCCGATCGAATTGCTGCCGCCGCCGACACAGGCCACGAGATAGTTCGGCAACTTACCTTCCGCGGCCAGAATCTGCTTCCGCGCTTCCCGTCCGATGATGGCCTGAAAATCGCGAATCATCATCGGATAAGGATGCGCCCCTAAGACTGACCCGAGGATATAATGAGTCGTCCGTACATTTGTTGTCCAATCACGCATCGCTTCACTGATGGCATCTTTCAATGTGCGGCTTCCGGCATCCACCCCGGTCACCTTGGCCCCCAACAGCCGCATGCGAAAGACGTTCAAGGCCTGCCGTTCCATATCTTCCGTGCCCATGTAGATTTCGCACTCGAGTCCGAACATAGCCGCAGCCGTCGCCGTGGCCACGCCATGTTGCCCCGCCCCGGTTTCAGCAATCACGCGAGGCTTCTTCATGCGAACGGCCAGCAAGGCTTGTCCGATCGCATTATTGATCTTATGGGCGCCCGTATGGCACAGGTCTTCCCGCTTGAGATAAATCTTGGCGCCACCCAATTTTTTGGTCAGCCGATCGGCACGATAGAGGCTAGTGGGACGCCCGACATATTGCTTGAGGTAATAGGCCAGGTCTGCTTGGAAGCGACGGTCTTTCTTGACCTTCGCATACTCTTCTTCCAGCTCCAGCAACGCCGGCATAAGAGTTTCGGGCACATACCGCCCGCCATAGGGTCCAAAGCGGCCACGACTGTCAGGAAGTATCGGCATCTATTCAGCTCCTCCTGCGTAACATAGGGGGAAAGAAAGTATAGTCGCGGCACTTAAGCGGCTACAAGTCTTGCGGCACGAATAAAATCCTTCACCTTCTCGTGATCTTTTTTTCCAGGGCTCAACTCCACCCCGCTACTGACATCGACCCCATAGGGACGCACGCGGGTGATGGCCTCAGCTACATTCACCGGAGTGAGCCCTCCTGCTAGAACAACCGGCATTGACAGAGCGACCTCCTGAGCCAGCCCCCAATCAACGGTCTGCCCGGTGCCGCCATAGGCCTGATCGGAAAAGGCATCGATGAGAAACCCTCGCACATTGGCGCGCCCTGAGAATTCAGCCAGGGCTAGAAAGGTCCCTCGATCTTTGAGACGAAGGGCTTTCAGGACAGGACGGCCCAGGTCCTGACAATAGGGCGCCGTTTCGTCTCCATGCAGCTGGGCCAAGGCCAGGCCACAGTCATCCATCAATGTCCGTACCCGATCTGGCTCTTCATTCACAAAGACACCAACAGGCAACATAAACGGGGGAAGCCCGGCCACAATCGCCTTCACCACTGCCGGTTTTACAAAGCGGGGACTTTTCCGATACATGACAAAACCCAAGGCATCCGCACCGGCTTCTACCGCCACCCTCGCATCGTCCACATTGGTGATACCGCACATCTTAATCTTCACCATATCGACATCACCATCTACACAGATTGTCCACTATGCGCTGTGGTTCCGAGTAATTCACGAACCTTGTCTGCCGTGTTATCCGCACGAATAAGCGACTCTCCGATCAACATTGCGTGAATACCGGCCTCGTTCAGTTTCACCACATCATCCCGTTTATGAATCCCGCTTTCGCTGATGATCAACTTATCTGACGGAATCCGCTTCGCCAGCCGAAACGTGATATCGAGGTCGGTCGTGAACGTCTTCAAATCCCGGTTATTAATCCCGATCATTCGCGCATTAGGAATCCATTCCAAGACCGTATCCAACTCTCGCTCATGATGCGTCTCAAACAGACTATCCATCCCCAGTTCTGTCGCCAAAGCGTGGAAGTCGATCAACTGTCGCTTCTCCAATGCTGCGACGATCAGCAAAATCGCATCGGCCCCATGGGCCCGAGCCTCATAGAATTGGATGTCCCCGACCATAAATTCTTTATTGAGGGCTGGAATCGGGAATGCTTGTTTGATTTCTTTCAGATACCGGAGGTCGCCTTGGAAAAAATCCTTGTCGGTCAGGACCGAAACGGCCGAAGCGCCTTGTTCTTGATAGATACGCGCCAGTCCCAGATGATCAAACTTCTCCGCGAACTCTTCCCGCAAGAGACCAAGACTCGGGGAGGCCTTCTTGACCTCGGCGATGAGCGAGGGACTGGCCGAAGGTTTCGTCGCATCGAGTGTGACCGCAAAGCCAAGCGTGGAAGGTGCATCACGGATCGCTGCTTTCAGATCAGCCAGATAGGCCCGGCTTTGCTTATGCCGCAATTCCGCTTTTTTGTGTTCCAGAATGCGATCGAGAATCATCGCGTACTCATGCCCTCGTCGTGTAAGCGACCAGTCGATCCAGCTTTTCCGCTGCAGCCCCTGAGTCGATCGTTTGTTGAGCCATACGGAAGCCTTCCTTCAGTGTTTTCGCTTTCTGGCCAGCAACCATGGCAGGCGCGGCGTTCAAACAAACGATGTCTCGTTTGGAGCTTTTCCGACCCTGCAAAATCTCTTTTACGATCCGCGCATTATCCTCCGGCGACCCACCTGCAATTTCTTTTCTGGGAACGCGAGGCAGCTCGAATTCCTCCGGCGCAATAAAGTAGCTCGAGACGACACCGCCTTTACCCTCGGAGACTTTTGTCCGGTCCGACAGCGTAATCTCGTCCAGTCCATCCATCCCATGAATCACGAAGCAATGTTGAGATCCCAGCTCCATCAAGACCCGTCCGAGGATTTCCGTCTTCTGTGCCTCATACACCCCAAGCACTTGATGCGTGGCTCCGGCCGGATTCGTGAGCGGCCCGAGCACATTTAAGATCGTTCGGATGCCCATCTCCTGCCTCGGCCCGGCACAATGTTTCATCGCACTGTGGTAGTGCGGAGCAAACAAAAACCCGATGCCGACTTCATCGATACAGTCGGCGACCCGCTCCCGCTCCAAATCGATCTTTACGCCGAGGGCGCTCAACACATCGGCGCTTCCGCTTCTGGAAGACACGGAACGATTGCCGTGCTTGGCAACAGTAATGCCGGCCCCCGCCACGACAAATGCGGCAGTCGTCGAGATATTGAATGTATTCGCTCCATCCCCACCGGTCCCACAGGTATCCACGACGATGGACGCTCCGACACTGATGCGAACGGCCCGTGACCGCATTGCTCTGGCCGAGCCGACGATCTCATCGACCGTTTCGCCTTTCTGCCTGAGCCCCATCAAGTAGGCGGCAATCTGCGCCGAAGTGGCCGTCCCATCCATGACCTCGCACATAACCGTTTCAGCTTCCTGCGCGGAAAGATCGATTCGGTCGGCCAACTTGGCGAGTGCGTCTTTAATCATTGGTCACACAGCAGAAGAAGCGGCTAGAGTTTCAGGAAGTTGTTGAGCAGATCTTTCCCGACCCTGGTCAGGATCGATTCCGGATGGAACTGCACGCCTTCGACGCCCAGTGTCTTATGCCGAAGTCCCATGATTTCACCTTCGGCAGTTTCGGCTGAGATCTCACAACAGTCCGGCAAATTCGTCCGATTGACGATCAGCGAATGGTACCGCGTGGCTTCAAACGGGTTGGGCAACGAACGAAAGATAGTCTTGCCGTCATGCTGAACCGGTGACGTCTTCCCGTGCATCAGCCGCGACGCACGGATCACTTCCCCCCCATAGGCGACCGCCATCGACTGATGCCCCAAACAGACACCAAGAATGGGAATCTTCCCCCCGAATCGCCGGATCGCCTCGACAGAAATCCCCGCTTCCTTGGGCGTGCAGGGTCCGGGAGAAATCACCAGACGGTCCGGGTGTAACTCTTCGATCTGATCCAAGGTAATCTTGTCGTTTCGGTACACGTGGACATCCTCGCCCAATTCTCCGAGATACTGGACAAGGTTGTAGGTGAAGGAGTCGTAGTTATCAATGACAAGTAGCATGATTGAAATAAGCGCTTATGGCTGATGGCTGATGGCATAAGCACGATCAACGATGATCCGTTCTCTTGCGACCGGCCATACGCTATGTGCCATACGCTCTTTCCTTACTCCAGCCCCTGCTCTGCCAATTCGATGGCTTTCATCATGGCACGGGCCTTGTTACAGGTTTCTTCATACTCATAGACCGGATTGGAGTCAGCCACGATACCGGCACCGGCTTGAATGAACGCCCTATGGCGTGAGACCACGACGGTGCGAATATTGATGCACATGTCCATGTTCCCTGAAAAACTGATGTAGCCGACCGCCCCGGCATAGGGACCACGTTTGGTCGGTTCGAGTTCCTCGATGATTTCCATCGCCCGAATCTTCGGTGCTCCGGACACCGTGCCGGCAGGAAAGCAGGCCTTGAGCACATCGTAGACGGTCTTGTCCTTGCTCAATTTTCCCGTGACATTCGACACGATGTGCATGACATGGGAGTACCGCTCGACATTCATCAACGATTCGACTCTGACCGATCCCCGTTCAGCGACACGGCCGATATCGTTCCGCCCCAAGTCCACCAGCATAATGTGTTCGGCCCGCTCCTTAGCGTCCGCCAACAGCCGTCGCTCGAGTTCCGCATCTTCTTCCGGCGTCACTCCACGTCGCCTGGTCCCCGCAATCGGACGCACGGATGCGAGGCCGTCTTCACAACGCACGAGAATTTCCGGGGATGATCCGACCAGTTCCACTCCCGCGATACGCAGGTAGTACATGTACGGAGACGGATTCACCACGCGAAGCGCGCGATAGAGCTGAAACGGCGGCGCCTGCAAATTCGTTTCCCATCGCTGTGAGAGCACACACTGAAAGATGTCGCCCGCCTTAATGTATTCCTGCGCGCGCGAGACCATTTTCTCAAAATCCGCCTTGTTCATATTGGAGGTAAAGCGGAGAGGAGACCGCCGGTGCTTGGGTTGGACTCGGCGAAGTGGCCGACGAATTCTCGCGATCATCTTTTCAATGCGGGTTGTCGCATCTCGATAGGCTGCACGAATGTCTCGGTCCGATTCGGACTTGACCTGCGCGTTGGCCACGACTTTAATTTTCTGCGACACGTTATCAAAAATCAGCAACGTCTCGGTCAGGAGAAAGGCGAACTGCGGAAGATGGAGATCGTCTTTTCGTCGAGAGGGAAGGTCCTCAAACGTCTTGACGATGTCATAACCGAGATACCCCACGGCTCCACCGACAAAGCGAGGCAACTCCGGCACCGTCACGGGACGATAGACTTCAAGAATTTCCCGCAGACGGTCTAAGGGAGCACCTCGGCTGGGGATACGACGAATACGACCGCCTTTCTTGACACATAAGTCGCCCCGGTCTTCGTAGATGACAAGCGGGGATCCGCTGCCGAGAAAAGAGTAGCGCGCCCATTTCTCCCCTCCCTGAATGCTTTCCAGCAAGTAGGCCGAGGGGCCATGGTCGATCTTGGCAAAAGCCGATACGGGAGTATCCTGATCGGCCAGGATTTCGCGAAAGAGGGGAATGAGGTTGCCCTGCTTCGCGTAGGAACGAAACTCATCCAGGCTGAGCGAATAGGTCACCGATCGCACCTCGTCTCCCTACTCGCTTCCCACCATGAGTTTTTGGCCGACTTCGATGATATCATCAGGCAACTTGTTCATCTTCTTCACCTTCTCCATGTCGAGACCATACCGACGACTGATACCGAAGAGCGTCTCCCCAGGTTTGACGACATGGACGGTTTGGCCGAACTTCGGCATGGCATGTGTTGTACCTTGAGACAGAGAGCTTTTGGCATCGCCTCCCGCCGATTCTGTCGCGGCTACTTTTGCCGGTTCTTTGAATGGCTCAACTTTTTTCGGCTTTCCCGCAGCAGAAGGGCCTTTCCGCTGCATGTCCTCGAGCGCTTTTCGTTCGAGCACCGTGGCTTCCCTGATCGCTTCGGTCTCCTCCTGGAGACGAGCCATCTGTTCACGTGCCATCTGTACCTGCGTCGACAATTCCCGGTTTCTCGCTTCAAACTCGGCCAGCTCCACCTTCGTCCGTTTGACTTCACTGTCCAATTCAGCCGTACGCTTTTCCTCCTGGGCCAGGAGTCGCTGAAAGTTAAGGCTCCTCGCCTTTTCAGCATTGAATTTTTCTTCCAACACCACACACCCATTCATCACCGTCCCTCCGAATAATAGGATTCCGAAAAGAGCGGTCTTCCCCACTTGTGCACAAATTGGCTGCTCATCCCTCCGCATACACCCTCCTTTTGCCCGGCCGTCACCGATTCCCGAGGACGAAGAGACGCTTAGAATAGTGGGCACTGGTGCGAAAGTCAAAGAGAGCACACCTAATCCCCTTTGACCGTTTCCCCGGCCTGTGCTACGGTCAGGTCCGGCTCTAAGCATGGCCGTCTTCATGTTGAGATACGACCATCACAACATCCTCACGTCGGCTCCAACAACCTCGCATCGCTGAGCACAACGATGCAACAGGATTCCCTCTTTCACGACGTGCCGCTCCTCTCCAAGATTCCTCAGCCTGATGCGGATCGGCTGGCTGAACTCAAGAACCAAATCCGACACCACGACTACCTGTACTATGTGAAAGACCGCCCCGAGATTTCCGACGGGGAATATGATCGCCTGTTTCGTGAGCTGCTCGATCTCGAGCTGAAATACCCGGACCTGATCACCCCCGATTCTCCAACCCAGCGTGTGGGGGCCGCTCCCTTGGATGAACTTGGAAAGGTCCCGCATGAACGGCCCATGTTGAGTCTCGACTCCTTGATGGATTCTGCGGAAATCTCGTCCTTCGATCAGCGGATGAAACGAGAGCTTGAAACCGAGCAGATCGAGTACACGGTCGAGCCGAAATTCGACGGTCTCTCAGTCGAACTCGTCTATGACCACGGAATCTTTGTTCGTGGGGCGACCCGTGGTGACGGTACGACTGGCGAGGATGTCACGATTAACCTCCGCACAATTCGCGCCCTGCCGCTACAGCTGCAGACCGACAGCTACCCGGATCATCTCGTCATGCGAGGCGAAGTGTACATGCGCCTCTCCGACTTCCACGCGCTCAACCGTCGCATGACGGAACAGGGAGACGACGCCTTTGCCAACCCACGGAATGCCGCGGCCGGTTCCCTCCGCCAGCTCGATTCGCACATTACAGCCTCTCGGCCCTTGGTCGTGACCTGCTATGAAGTGATGGCAATGACCGGCGCTCATCCTTCAACACATTGGGACGAACTGGAACGGTTAGCCGAGTGGGGACTTCCCGTCCCCTCTCTACGCCGACGGTGCGAAACCATCGACCAGGTCTTGGCCTTTCACCGGGAAACTCAGGAACAACGCGACCATCTCCCCTACGAGATCGATGGGGTCGTGGTGAAGGTCAACCGTGTGGACTGGCAGAACCGGCTGGGCATGAAATCCAGAAGCCCTCGATGGGCCGTTGCGTTCAAGTTTCCTCCGCGAAAAGAAATCACGGAGATCCAGGATATCGCCATCTCCGTCGGACGGACTGGAACATTGACCCCCCTCGCCTTACTACGGCCAGTTGAGGTCGGGGGGGTTACCATCAGCCGTGCCACTCTCCACAATGCCGACGAGGTGGCCAGAAAAGATATCCGCGTGGGCGACACAGTGCGGGTTGAGCGAGCTGGAGACGTCATCCCGGCAATCGCCGAACGAATCGCTATCTCCGGTCAGATCAGACCAGACCCCTTTCTGATGCCGCAACACTGCCCGATATGCGGTTCAGCCGTGGCAAGAGAAGGGGCATATTACTACTGCACCGGGCAAGCAGCCTGCCCCGCACAGCTCAAAGGCGCCATTGAACATTTCGCATCAAAAACAGCGCTTAACATCGATGGACTCGGCAAGAAGACCGTCGCCCAACTCGTCGATCAAGGACTCGTAAAGGACCTTTCAGACCTTTACCGACTGAATCAGGAGCAGCTCCTGACACTTGAAGGCTTCGCAGAACGATCGTCGACGCTTCTCCTGGAATCCATTGCCCAAAGTAGAGTGGTGCCGCTTGATCGCTTCTTGATGGGGTTGGGAATCCGCCAGGTCGGTCAGCATATCGCCAAAGTGCTGGCTCGTGAATTCGGCTCGCTCCATGCCATCATGACAGCGGACCGCGATCGGCTTCAGTCCATCCGAGAGATCGGACCTGAAACTTCAGAAAGCCTGGTGTCCTACTTTCAGGAACAGTCCAACCGTCGGGTCATCGCCCAACTGCAACAGTTGGGCGTTTCAATCACGGAACCACGCCTTCCACAGAGCCACACCCCACTCCCCTTCTCAGGGAAAACCTTCGTCTTCACGGGGGGGCTGTCGAGTTTCTCACGAGATGAAGCGAAGGCGCGTGTTGAACGATTGGGTGCACTGGTCGCATCCAGCGTCAGCAAGAAAACAGCCTATGTTGTGGCTGGCTCCGACGCGGGTTCCAAACTTGAGCAGGCTCGCAAATTGGGCGTGCAGATCCTGGACGAAGAAGGATTCAAGAATTTAATCAATTCGTCAGAAAAGCCGTAGAGTTACACGGAAGCTTCGACCGGAACCGCTACCTTCTCATCCTTGAAAATAGTGACGCTCCGTATCGAGCGAGGATCGGCCTCGTGGACGACCAATCGGCAATTCTCGATGCGGAGTTCTTCGCCCGCCTTGGGGATTCGACCGAGATTTTCTTGGATCAATCCTCCGATCGTCAGGGCTTCATCTCCTCCCAGCTCGACCTTGAGAAAGTCATTCACTTTCCGCACCTCAGTCCGCCCATGGACCAGGATCTGGCTCTTTCCGATACGCTTAATGAGTTCTTCCGTGATATCCGTTTCGTCGACAATCTCACCGACCACCTCTTCGAGGAGATCCTCAAGAGTCACGAGCCCCATGACACCGCCGAACTCGTTTACGACAACGCCCATGTGTCGTTTTTCCTGCTGAAACTGCTTCATCAAATCATCGGCCGTCTTCCCGGCTGGAACAAAGAGCGGAGGATGGGCAATATCTCGCAACCGTAAATCAGTTCGCCCTTTTGCTAGTTCCGTCAGCGCCTTGGTCTTGTAGAGAATGCCCGTAATGTTATCGAGCATGCCGTCATAGAGAGGAATGCGGGAGTATTTTGAATTGTAGAGCTGCTCCTGTGCCTCCTTGAGACAAAGATTTCCGTCCAAAGAAAACACATAGATACGGGGAGTCATCGCATCTTCGGCTGTAATTCCCTTCAGCTGAAACACATTCTTGATCATCTTCACTTCTTCAGATTCGATCTCGCCCGCTTTCCCACCCTGGTCGAGCATGATCTTCAGCTCTTCCTCCGTGACAAGGGGATGGGTGAGTCCCTTTCCTCCTGTCAAACTGTAGATCAGCGGCACCATCAAAAACAGGAGCGGCCGCAGCATCACCTGAACCCCATAGATCGGGTAGGCCAGATTCAGGGTCACAGGCACAGAAAACTTCGCCGCCAACGTCTTCGGTACTACATCCACGCAGACCAACAGGACGAAGGTCAGGATCCCGACCATGACGGCGATGGCTTCCTCCAAAATGGTCTTCTCACCGTACGCATTCAGCGTGATAAACGTGGCAAACATCGGAATCGCCGTGCTTACCAAACGATCTCCCACAAGAATAGCCGAAAAGAGTCTTTGAGGGTCACTTCGGAGCTGAAGAGCTTTCTCCGCTCGTTTGCTGCCAGCCTGAGCCAACGCTCTCAGCTTGGTCTCGTTGACCGAAAAGAAGCCGATCTCGGCAGTGGAAATAATAGCGGATAACCCAATCAACCCTAGGAGGATGAGGATGTCCATGTAATCATCTATTTAGGGACGTTGGACCAGGGCGGCTGGCCTGATGAGAAGCCGGGTGTCTCCCAGAGGATACCTCTTAGTCCACCCATCAGAAGATCGTACGATTAGGATAACGGGACCACTTGGAATAGGGTTCACAGCCGATACATTTATCACAGGGCTCACAAGCAGGCAAGCAATTCAGAAATTCATACTGAAAAATCAATCAGTTCTAAATTGACCATCGGATAACGACGGCCTGATCTCGGCATCTTCTACTGTCGGCGTTCAACATCTACCCATCATCTCGTATCACGAAGGATTGGAGATGAAACATTCGATCAAGACTCGTTGAAGCCTTGTGAGCGTCGGACTCGACCAAGAACCGGCCGATCTGGACTCGGTACCGACGCCCCTCAGGAAGCTCTGTGTGGACAATACGCCCATCGGCAAAGCCGCGCTGGATCCGTGCAAATAGAGCCTGCGCATTGTGGAGATCTGCAAAGGAGCCGGCTTGAACCCTGAGGACCCCCATCCCTTCTGGCCGAGGATCATAGCGTACGACTCGAAGCTCAACCTGATCAGTTCCGTTGCCGGTCATCCCAAGAGCTTGAGCACCGGCCAACGAAAGGTCCAAGATTCTCCCCTTGGCAAAGGGTCCTCGATCATTGATTCTGACCGTAACATGCCGCCCTGAGGGTAATGAATGAACCACTGCGACGGATCCCAAGGGCAACGTCCGATGAGCAGCCGTCAACCCATACATGTCGTACCGCTCCCCATTGGCGGTCTTCTTCCCGTGAAAACCTGGGCCATACCACGAAGCCATCCCTCGCTCGACAAACCCAACCGGATAATTGGGCAAGCGATCGACATGACGAAGGGGTGCCGCGCAACCTTGAAACAGGACCGCACCAAGCCCAAAGACAATGATTAGGAACGGCGCAGGGTCCGTGAGCGGCCTTAGCCGCATGGACTAAAACTCGTCGAGCGATTGGTTGCGGAGAATCGTGAGGGCTTTTTCAGTTTTGGAAACGGTCAGGACCACGATGGCCCGCTTTCCCTCCCTTGAGGGTGTACAGTAGCCGCACTTAATATTGATCCGGCTCCTCGTAAGCGTGTCGGCCACCTTTCTCAAGGCTCCAGGCTTGTTTTCAAGGCTCAAGACCAGGGCCGTTTCCTCACGGAATTTGATCTTTGCCGCCCGTAAGGCAGCACGTGCCCCATCAAGATCAGCCACGAGCAACCGCAACTTGCCTGTGCCCATGACCTCCGGAGCAGAAAATGCCTTGATATTCACTCCCGCTGCACCGAGCACTGCCGTCACGCCGGCAAGTGTGCCTGGTTTACTCTGTCCGCTGATGACGAGCTGCGTTGTAGTCGGCATATCGGTACTCCCCGTAACTAGCTGCTATCACAGCCTTCTTCGTCTTGTTGAACGACCCGCCTGTAATGGAGTCCAGGCCCCGTGATGATTCACCTGAGCCCGCCACGGCGACAGGGTGTGACAGGACTTTCCAACCCTGGTTCGCCTGATCAAGCGCCTTTTGCTTCCAACACGAGTCCGCAGAACACGTCGTTTTCGATGCCCGACACAGGATGAAGGCCGCTTACTTTGCATCGTGGCACACCCCTTACGAACATCCGCTCGTCGAACCGCAACTCACACATTTGAGACACGTGCCGTTCCGAACCATCGTGAACTGTTTGCATTCAGGACAAGGATCCCCTTCATATCCTTTCACCTTAGCATCCTTGGCATTTTGAACTTCTGTCAACGTCAGCGTTTCCCGCATGATTTCCACTTGCCGGGCAACGCTATGTCCGTTTCCGTGGCTATGGCCATTTCCCTTTCCGCCGTTCCGACGGATCGGAAGATGTTCTGTGACAACGGAAGACTTGGCCAATGCATTCAGATCGGCTTCCTCGTCGAAGCATTCAGGATCCATGTCGTCTTTCTTCATTGAATCCATGCGCAGATCGTCTTCTTTGACCTGGGCAAGGTCATATCGATCGAGATATGTGACGGCCAATTCACGGAAGATGTAATCGATAATCGACGTCGACATCTTGATCCGATCGTTCAGTTTCACCGGCCCGTTGGGTTCAAACCTAGTGAAAACGAAGGCCTCCACGAACTCTTCGAGCGGCACACCATGCTGAAGCCCAAGGGAAATGGCAATGGCGAAGCAGTTCATCAGACTCCTAAACGCCGCTCCCTCCTTATGCATGTCCAAAAATATTTCCCCGACCGTCCCATCCTCGTATTCCCCAGTCCGGAGATAGAGTTTATGCCCCCCGACAATGGCTTTTTGTGTGTACCCATTACGCCGACTGGGAAGCGGACGCCGCTTGGCAAGATACCGAACGAGCACACGCTCAGTGACTTTTTCAGCCATTTCTAAGACACCAGGCACAGCCTCCAACGCCTTCCCGCTATCGGACGACGCACTCAATGGCTGACTGAGCTTGGACCCGTCTCGATAAAGCGCTACCGCCTTCACCATGCTCTTCCAGGCAAGAAAATACGATGCCTTGACGTCTTCAACCGTGGCCTCGGACGGCATATTGATGGTCTTACTGATCGCACCGCTGATGAAGGGCTGTGCCGCAGCCATCATGCGAATGTGGGCGTCAACGGCGATGGAACGTTGCCCGATACGACCACATCGATTCGCGCAGTCGAAGACCGCCAGGTGCTCGGCCTTCACGTGCGGCGCACCTTCGACCGTCATCGTCCCGCAACAGAAATCGTTCGCGGCAGCGACTTCTTCCTGCGTAAAACCGAGAGCCTTCAACATATTGAAGTTCTTCTCGTTCAGCTGCACCTCGGTCAGACCAAGTTGCTCGATGCAGAAGGCCTCCCCAAACGTATATTTATTGAACGCGAATTGAATCTCGAACGCTTGCGACAAGCTGCGCTCCAGACGATCGAGCGCCGTGTCGTCGAAACCTTTCAGCCGAAGCGTATCGTGGTTGATGAAGGGGGCACCTTTGAGGGTCTGGGCCCCGACACAATAATGGACGATGTCCCGTACCTGTTGATCCGTATACCCGAGATTGGCCAAGGCGAGTGGAATACTTTGGTTGATGATCTTGAAGTACCCGCCACCGGCTAACTTTTTGAATTTCACCAACGCAAAATCCGGTTCAATCCCGGTGGTATCACAATCCATGACCAACCCGATCGTCCCGGTCGGAGCGATCACCGTCACCTGGGCATTGCGATACCCGTACGCAGTCCCGAGTTCAAGCGCATGGTCCCAGGCCCTCCGGGCAGCCAGGAGCAATTCTGGGGGGCAATGTTCAGGACGGACTCCTGCGGGAGCAATGGTCAACCGTTCATATTCCTCGGGAGACGCCTGATAGGCTGCCCGTCGATGGTTGCGAATGACGCGCAACATGTGTTCCCGATTTTTTGCGTAGCCGGGGAAAGGCGACAGTTCAGCCGCCATTTCCGCCGATGCACTGTACGCTTCCCCCGTCATGATTGACGTGATGGCACCGCAGATGGCTAACGCCTTGGGCGAGTCGTAGGGGATACCTTGGCGCATGAGCACCGTCCCCAGATTCGCGTACCCCAACCCCAGCGTCCGGAACTGATAGCTTTTCTCGGCGATCGACTGGCTCGGGAAAGACGCCATCAAGACACTGATCTCCAATGCAATCGTCCACAGCCGAACAGCATGCCGGAACTCTTCGAGTTCGAACTGCCCATCAGCGCCGTAGAACTTCGTCAGATTGAGCGACGCGAGATTACAGGCCGTGTCATCCAAGAACATGTATTCGGAACAGGGATTGGAAGCGTTGATTCGGCCATCCTCGGGACAGGTGTGCCATTCATTGATGGTGGTATCGTATTGTGTCCCCGGATCGGCACAGGTCCAGGCCGCCCACGCGATACGATCCCACAACTCTCTGGCCTTGATGGTCTTGCAGACTTTGCCGTTGGTGCGTCGTTTCAGTTCCCAGTCCGCATCGGCTTCGAGCGCGGCAAAAAACTCGTTGGGAATCCTGACGCTGTTGTTCGAATTCTGGCCGGAGACCGTTTGATAGGCCTTCCCGTCCCAATTGGTATCGTATTCGTGAAAGACAAAATGTGTGAACCCCTGCTGCGCATAGGAGAACATCCGCTGGATATAGGCCTCCGGCACCATCTCGCGGCGGGCTGACGCCAACGTCTCGCGCAGAGCCGAATTCGTCTTCCGGTCGAGGTCCAGCCGGAGCGCACCGTTCCCATCGACGGTATGACAGGCCTTCAAGACGGCATTGAGGCGCTGCGCGCAGATCTTCGACCCCGTCACCATCGCCGCCACTTTTTGTTCCTCGATGACTTTCCAATCGATGAACTCTTCGATATCAGGATGGTCTAAATCCAAACAGACCATTTTGGCCGCACGACGCGTCGTCCCTCCGGATTTGATGGCTCCTGCCGCTCGATCACCGATCTTCAGGAAGGACATTAGCCCGGAAGATCGCCCTCCGCCGGACAGGCCTTCACCATCACCGCGCAGTTTCGAGAAGTTCGTTCCGGTTCCGGAACCATACTTGAACAATCGCGCCTCTCGTACCCACAGGTCCATGATGCCGTTTTCATTCACCAAATCATCCTCGATCGATTGAATGAAACAGGCATGTGGCTGCGGATGTTCGAACGCATTCGTCGCCTTCACCACCTCCTGCGTTTTCGGATCGACGTAATAGTGTCCCTGGGCCGGTCCCGATAATCCGTAGGCATAGTGCAGGCCGGTGTTGAACCACTGAGGGGAATTCGGCGCGGCCATTTGGTGCGCCAGCATGTAGCACATCTCATCATGAAAGGACTCTGCGTCTTCCGATGTCTTGAAATATCCGTAGGCCCTGCCCCAATGGGTCCAGCACCCGGCCATGCGCTCAAAAACCTGTCGGGCATCCCGCTCGCCGCCCAACACCGGCTTGCCGTCGGCATCGGCCAGCGGCTGGCCGCTCTGATCGCACTGTGGAACGCCGGCTTTCCGGAAGTACTTTTGCGCCAAAATATCCACCGCCAGCTGAGACCAGGGTTCAGGAACATCGATATGCTCAAGCTTGAAGACGGTCGATCCGTCGGGGTTTCGAATCTCGGACGACCGTTTGACGAACGCCAATCCCTCATATGGACTCACGCCGCGGCGGGTAAATTTGCGATCAATTCTCACAGTAGTCCTCCAAGGGGAAAAGGATTAGGGTCCATGGGCTGGTTCGAAGTCTTCATAACCGGTATGGGGTACTCACTCATTGCGCGCGACACCTACATATAGCTAGCATGTTTTTTTGTCAACACCAAGTATTGTGGATATTTGGGAAATGAGGGGACAGGCTGTGAATAGTCGAGACGTGAACGGCAGCGCTTATTTGAGTGAAATAGTAGCGAGGTTATCCACAGAAAATCTCATCCAACATAAGCCCTCAGCAGATGACCCTTGCCATTTTTTCTTTTAGAAGGCCATTCGGCCAATCTTCAGAGTGGCTTCCTCGACACCTTGAAGAGGAATGAATCGGCCGCCGATCCCCAGCACCACGACGTTCGTCCCCGCCACCCGTGCCTCATACAGACTCATCATTCCCCAATTCTGTCGCGCCGTATTCGGACGAACCACCGACTCCAGCAGCTTCTTACTCTGCGTTCGAAACACCTGCCGAATAAACTGTTGCTCCCGAGACGATGTACCCTGGTCCATTCGGTCTATCGCTTTCCCCAATTCCAGTTCAACGAAGCGCAAATAGTCATCCATCGTCGGGTTTGACCAAGCCAAACCGACCAAGAAGATCAGCGCTAGGACGATCACGCTTAAGCGAAGGAGACTCATGATGCTCTACTGTTTGACAAACAATTATCGGGCCAATTAGCTTAACCCAAATTCAGTGCACACGGCCTTATTGAGTCTGGAGGAAGCGATGTTTGTCTGGAGCAAGAAACTCGTTGGAGTTCTGTTAGGCATCTTCGTGCTGTTATTAGGGATTTTCCTCTTTCAAGGTGTGTCTGAGACCACCAGCGCTCTCAAGACTCACACGACCCAATGGATCATCTTGAACTATGCCTGCCTGTTGGTCTGGCTCTTCGTCTGGATGATCGACCAAGGGCGTGTCCGCGGCAAGAACGTCTGGCTCTGGCTTGTGCCCTTCATCATCGCCCCACTACCCACCCTGTTGATCTATGTCCTCTTCCTTCAGCGGCGGCTGTCATAGTCAGTCAGCAATAGGCGAGGCAACTGGTTCCGCTACGGAGGTCTGTCCAACTGCCTCCCGTTCCGGCTCGATAGCACGCCTGATTCGCCACACGGCCCAGAGGCCCGGTAACGCCGCCACGGCTGTTAAAGCATAAAATTGCGTCCATCCCACAATCTCAACGAGATCCGCTGATGGGCGGCCGACAAAGACCCGTCCCAACGCTTCCAGCGAAGACAATAGCGCAAACTGTGTCGCTGTGTAGCGCGCATCGCAGAGCGACATGACTAACGCCACGAATGCGGCCGTCCCCATCCCGCCCGTCACATTCTCAATCACAACCGCAGCCGTCAGCGCACCGGCACTTTTCCCGACCACAGCCAACACGACAAAGCCCAGGTTCGATACAGCCTGCAAGACGCCGAAGATGAGCAGCGACCGGACAAGCCCCGACCTTGTCATCAAGAGTCCACCGATAAATGCTCCTATCAAGGTGGCAACAATCCCAAGCCCCTTAGCAGCGCCGACCTCGGTCGAAGAAAACCCCAATCCTCCAATCAGAAAGGCGGTCTGCAGTGCCGAGGCAAAGGCATCCCCAAGCTTGTAGAGGACGATCACAGCCAAGAACCCCAGCGCCGTTGGTCGAGAAAAGAATTCCGCCAGCGGGGCACCGACAGCCTCCTTCAGACTCTTAGGAGCAGCGGCCACGACCGTCGGATCAGGACTGATTAAGACAACAATCGCCCCCACGACCATGATGGCTGCCATCGCCAGGTAGGTTATCTGCCAGCCGACATGATCAGCGAGCGCCAGCGCCCCAGCTCCTGAAGCCAGGAGGGCAATTCGATAACCATTCACCCATACGGCGGCACCCAGTCCGCGCTCGTGAGGCTGCAGCGTGTCCGTCCGATAGGCGTCGAAAACAATATCCAAGGATGCAGCGAGGAATGCGACGAGCACGGCATAGGCCGCGAGCCATCCAGGATGGAGCTGGGGATTGGTCAGGGCCATGAGCCCAAGGGCAACGGCCACACAGAGCTGCGTCAGGACCATCCAACCACGACGCCGCCCCAACCACGGCGGCACCACGCGGTCCATCACCGGCGCCCAGAGAAACTTCAGCGTATAGGGAAGGCCGACCAGGGTGAAAATCCCGATGGTCTTGAGATCAACCCCTTCGACCGTCAACCAGGCTTGGAGTGTTCCCGAGGTGAGCGCGAGCGGAAGGCCGGACAGAAACCCTAAAGGTAGCATCACGATGAGGCGCCGATTCAATAGTGCGGAAAAATTGGATGCGTCTTGCGTCACGAGAACGTACCTAAAGAAGAATGGGTCGAATTGGGCTGGTCTTTATACAGTAAACACACCCATCGGTGGAACGAAGAATACCATCGCTGTCTGCGACAACTCAGCAGAATCACAAAACACGCGGGGCTGGACTCATCGCCTAGCATAGAAGCTGACAGTAGTTCGTTGTTCGTGTTTCGTATCTCGCAAGCGAACGACGCTTCACGAGATACGCTTCACCCACTCAAAGCGCCTCGACCTGCCTTGATAAGCCGCTTCGGCAAGGCGGGGAACGCCGCTGGCGGGCTTTTTCAACGGTCTGTTAGCAGGGTTGTCCGTTGAAGAGACAGGGTTTGTACCGTGAGAGATCGAACTCGGTGTTTTCCTGGTAGACCCGTTCATTGCCGTTGACCCCATCTTGCTCGGGGTCGCTCCACATGGTGTGGTTCCACCAATAGAACAAGGGTTGGACTTCCGTCTGGTACACGGGATTGCCGTAGCTGCTGCGCGAATACTCCTGAACCAGCCGGCCTGTCACATAGTCGATCTGCCCGTTGCCTTTCAGGGAATAGAGGAGAATGAACAGGCGGGCTTCATGGTCGTAGAGCTCATCGACGCGAGAGTTGAGATCAGGCTCAACCGGAAGGGCATCTTTCCCCCACCCTATCGCGGGAGAACCAGCTAGGAGCCAAAGAGAGACCCACAGAATGGCAAGCAGCCGCACCATCCACCACACCTAAACTGGACGACCTTATTCCCCCTGTTTAGCCACCAGAGGACAGTGGAAGAAGCGGTCTCCCGAGCGAGGCAACCTTGCCGGATCACGCATGGCCACCCTATAATGCCACTTCTATGGGAATCACCCGTGCCTCTCTACATACGCTCGGCTGCCGGCTGAATCAAGCCGAAACCTCGATCCTTGGGGAAGGACTCCGGCGAAAGGGGTTTGAGCTCGTCGAGTTCGGCCAACCGACGGATGTGCTGATCCTCAATACCTGTTCTGTGACGGAGGACGCTGAACGTACCTCGCGCTACCTAATTCGCAAAACGCTGAAGCATTCTCCCCATGCCTTCATTGCTGTGACGGGTTGTTACGCCCAGACGGGGATGGAAACCCTCACGCAACAAACCGGGATCGATCTCATTGTCGGTCAGCAGTTCAAACTGGACCTGCCGGCGTACCTACCTCCCCCCCATGAGCTTCGCAAGCGGCCAACCGCAGAGGTTCACCACACGAGGACGATCTCGCGCGGTGACTTCGATCTCCCCTACTTCGCCGAGCCCGACTCAACTCGTGCGTTACTCAAGATACAGGACGGCTGCAGCGCCATGTGCAGCTTCTGCATCATTCCGTTCGCACGGGGGCATGAGCGTAGCAGAAAGCTTGACGATATTCTCAGCGAGGTCCGGAGTCTGACGGACGGAGGCTATAAGGAGATTGTGCTGACCGGAGTGAACATCGGCCAATACAGGCAGCAGGGCGTTGACTTTTGCACGATGCTTCGCCGCCTCGATCACATCTCGGATCTTGAACGCATTCGCATTTCGTCGATCGAGCCCACGACCGTCACCGACGAATTGCTCGACCTCCTCGCTTCGTCCAAAAAGTTCTGCCCCTATCTGCACATTCCTCTGCAAAGCGGGGATGACCAGATCTTGCAGGCCATGAACCGCCGCCATACCATCAAGGAGTACAGTGCATTAATTGACAGGGCATTCGCCAAGATTCCCGACCTCGGCCTTGGAACAGATCTGATGGTAGGATTCCCGGGAGAGACGGATAAGGCGTTTCAAAACACCCTCGCTGTCGCGACGGACCTTCCGTTTTCGTATATCCATGTCTTTCCCTACTCCACGAGGCCTGGCACGGCAGCCGCCCGGCTCAAACCGCGGGTCCCGTCGTCATCGGTAAAGAAACGTACCGATCTGTTGCTGAAACTAGATCGCGCCAAACGGCTTGCCTTTCACAATAAACAGATTGGGAAGACGGTGACGGTCCTGTTCGAAGCGGGAACCTGCAGCGCCTATCGATTCGGCACCGCTCCTAACTTTACGAGAGTGGCGGTGACAGACTCTGCTGAGCTTCAGAATCAGATCATGCCTGTAACGATTACCGCTGCGACAGACCGCTACGGATTCGGCCATATCGCCTCGGCCCAAAAAATAAACTCGACCCCGGCACTGGTATGAGTGTGAAAACCCTTCCTCTTGTCCATATCGAAACGTTCGGATGTCAAATGAATGAGTCCGACAGCGAACTTGTTCGTGCGATGTTGAAACAGGAAGGGTTCGTCTTCACCGAGGACCGTGAACGGGCCGATGTGGTCTTAGTCAACACCTGTGCAATCAGGGAGAATGCTCACAAAAAGATCTATCTCCATCTTTCCGAGCTCAAGGCAGTAAAAAAGCAACGCCCGTTGGTCGTCGGCGTACTCGGTTGCATGGCACAGAATCTCAAAAGCGAGCTGGCTCATAAGGAACCGCTCATCGATGTCTTGGCCGGACCGGATTCTTACCGACAACTCCCTTCACTGTTGACGACGGCCCTGGACGCCCAAGAACAGGGGCTTGCTCGGAAGGGGTTTGCGCTCGATCTTTCCGAGTATGAGACGTATGAAGGGATCCTCCCGGATCGCGACGACGGGGTCAATGCCTGGATCACCGTCATGCGAGGCTGCGACAATTTTTGCTCCTTCTGTGTCGTTCCCTATACCAGGGGACGTGAGCGGTCACGCGACCCTGAATCCATCCTGTTCGAAGCTCGTGATGCCGCAACCCGCGGATTCAAACAGATCACGCTGCTCGGCCAAAATGTGAATTCCTACCGTCATGAAGAATGGGACTTTGCCAGGCTCATCAGCGCCGTCGCAGACCAGCCCGGCATTGAACGAGTCCGGTTTACTTCTCCACACCCTAAAGACTTTCCTCCGGCACTGATCGAGGCCATCGCCACACATCCAAGGATCTGCAAACACATTCATCTGCCGCTTCAGGCGGGAAGCGATCGGATTCTTGAGCTGATGGGGCGAACCTACACGGGAGCCGAATATTTGGCATTGGTTGAGCGCATTCGGATGACGATCCCTTGTATTGTCCTGACCACGGACATCATCTGTGGGTTCTGTTCCGAATCTGATGAAGACTTCCAGGCTACCGTTCACCTGCTGGAACAGGCCCAGCTCGACTCGGCCTATATCTTCAAATACTCGGAACGGAAAAATACGATTGCCGCACGAAAGTATGCCGACGATGTGTCGGATCAGCTGAAGGGCCAGCGGGTAGCCAAGTTGGTTGAGATTCAACGTGCCATTACGGCGGAGCGCAACCGGCGCTACATCGGGAAGACCGTAGAAGTCTTGGTCGAAGGCGATGCAACCAGATCCTCAACACAGGGCATGGGGAAAACCGATGGAAACATCACGGTCGTTTGGGACAAACACACCGGCCACTCCGAGCCAGGGACACTGATGACTAAACACATCTTTGACGCCTCTGCTGCAACGCTGTATGGAGCTTAGCGCCTAGCGGCGACCAACGGGCCGACTCACCCACACGTTCGATTATGTACACCCACCCAGCATAGTGAACATTTTCTGACAGCATCTCCCGATGGTTTTCTGACAAGTTTTTTCTGTGCTTCTCCGGTCCTTCTCGCATTCGCCATCCTTAGAATCGTTTCCTCACTCAGTGCTTTCCCTCCCTCTCCGTACCGACTTAACTAGTGATCCCGTTCTAACTCCATGACTTTCCGTGTGGATTCATGGCAATCCCTCAGGGAGCTTCCTTAAGCTCTCTGTTCGACTGCACCTCTCCATAAGAGACAGATCTCAACTGACCACCAACCGCCCCCCACCGTCTCCATCAAACACCAGGAAGGCATGGACCTTGCTGTACTCTCGACGTCCGACTTCTTGTGCACCGGAGTGGGTGAGCAGCGGTCATGAAACCCCAAGACTCTGATTCAAAGCCCGGTCCCAATCAGCCCGATTCTGGCATCACGCTCGAAACAATCATTTCTGTCGGGGTCGTCGGTTGGTTGGCCATAGGCATGGTACTCATGGGTCTCGGCATTTGGTAGCACAGTATTCAGAAATACGAAAACTCATGGGCCTCATCGCAGAGTCATGATACTTTTTGAGAATAGTACAAGCAGAAGGAGACTTCCTATGTACGCACGGTTGAGCCTCCGCGGTGCTCAGTATGCCGGTGCCTTTCTAGCCATCAATTTGATCGTGACCGGATGTTCCACACTCTCAGGAGAATCAAAAGTTGCGAAAACCACGAAGGGATCCGTCTATCTTAAGGACATCGCCGATTGGTCGTTTGAGGCGAGCCATCCTGCGACGATCGACCAGATGACCATCCGCACGGTCGTCAAAGGAGTGGTAACCGAGGACGCCACCAAACCGTTATCCAGACGCCGCCAGTGGCAGCAAGCCGATGAGAGTATTCAGCGATGAAGACGCCAGCTTCGCTCCCCTGCCAGCCCAAGGCTCATCAGAAGCGAAACCGAGCAGATTGTCGGTTTCAAGGTGTTTTCATCGGCAGGGTCAGGCGCTGAACCCACAGCGGGCACCCTCTATGTGCACAAGGGGTCCCTCTATCTGACGATCGCTTCTGCTCAAGCGAACAAGAGGCAGAGATTCTCTCTTCCAACTGCCGCTCGTATCGAAAAGGCCCCTTCCTTTGTGGCGATGGGAAAGGGAGCCATGACCCTGGTGATCGACTACCAGGCGATTGCTAAGGCTTCGACACCTGGATCGGTTGTCGCAACCGACGCCCCAAAAGACTCTGCCTCATCTGGACCGAATACTCAGGTCGCAGAAACCCTTCCGTCGCGGGACGACGAGGCCCTTCTTGATCCTTCAGGAACCTCAGCCCACACGAGGACCGAAGCAGACGCACTCCAATTGAGCACCGATGAATTGCTCAACAGAAAACTGGACGAGCTCCGAGCAGCGCGGGAGGCCAACAAACTGAAAGATTCCGAGATTGCGATGCTGAAGAAAGAAGCCACGCTGGTCAAGAAGGAACTCCGGCAGCGGACGGATGAAATCAAAGCCTTGAAGGCCAGCAAAGCCTCAGCTCCGTCGGCACCGAAGAAGAAAACGGCGGAGGCGCACCGGACGCGCTGAGCATCAATCGATTCAGCCGATGTCGCACAATTCCGGTTGCAGCAGAATGACTTCTCTGGAAAGCGGCTGGCGGAAATTCATGCGGCTGTAACAGGCGTAGGTCACGTAGGTATCTTGTAAGCAATACTGCGCCAGTTCACGTCCTTGCCGCTTCCCCCACATTTCGGCGACCTGTTCCCCGCTACCTGACTTCGTGTCGACCTGTAGTGCTCGGGCCAACACATCGAGCTTGACCCAGCCTCTCGTATCCCAATTGCTCCAAATGGCCATCGTGTCATACACCGGCTCGGTCCGAAATTTTGCGAGATTGATTTCAACACTGGGTTTCACCTGATTGATGATCGATCGTTTCTTGATAAAAGGAAGATCAAAACCCAGCCCGTTGTGCGTGATGTATAAAGTCGGCCGGTCCTGAGCCAACCTGGCCCAAAATTGTCGGAGCAACTCGCGCTCATTCGCCCCGTACCAGGCAATGGCGCTGCGCGCCTCCATCTGATCGGAAAATTCCAGCAGGCCGATGCAGACGATGCGGCTGAACGTCCCATCAAACGCTGATTTCGTGTACGCTTCATCGTCCGCACGACGCGCTTCCTCCACCGCACCCGCCGTAAAAAGGTCGTAGCCTGGTTCCCCAGGAGCAAGGCCCTGACATTCAGCAGGCTTCCCCACAAGACGAGCCCACTCCTCACGAGGCGCTTGGACCGTTTCGATATCGAGCACGACCTTCATCGCGACACTCCCGAGGTTTCACGCTGTAGAGACTGAATCACGGCGTAATCGGCCGGAGGGAATGTAAACAGCGTCAGTTCATCCGGAAAGACCCATCGAATTTCTTCACATCCCAGAGGTACCGGCTCTCCCTGTTCGATCGCGCAGTGAAAGAAATGAAGCTCCACAACCTTGTCGGAATACTCATGCCGAACGATTTGATAGCGGATGGGAGAATCGATCTGAATACTGAGTTCCTCCCATAGCTCTCGTCGCAAACAGTCTGCAAGGGATTCACCGGCTTCCCGCTTACCTCCGGGGAACTCCCAGAACCCGGCGAGATGAACACCGGCCTTCCGACGAGCGATCAAATAGCGATTATTCCGTTTGATCAGGCCAGCTGCCACCTCTATAACCTGCATAGGCACCCTGCTACGGTCTCCGTTCCATCGGACTGAATGGATAGGTCTTGCAGAACGACTTCATCGGACAGAGCAGACAATAAGGATCGCGCGCAGTACAGACCATCGCCCCAAAGTCCATGATCGCCTGGTTGAAGTCGTATCCCTTCTTCGGAGGAATGAGAGCTTCCGACAATTCCCAGAGCATCGTCTTCTGCGCTTTCGGATCCCCTTCGGCAACAAACACTCTGTGCAGAACCCGTATCACGTTTGTGTCGAGAATAGGGGCATCTTCATTGAATGCAAAGGAGCGAATCGCCCCCGCGGTATACCGCCCAATTCCTTTGAATGAAAGTAACTCCTCCGCATCGCTGGGAAGCTTTCCCCCATACCGTTCCACTGTTTCACAGGCAATCCCGTGTAACCGTTCCGGACGAACGTTGTATCCCAGCGGATACCACGTCTTCTTCACATCAGCCACCGGCGCCTCGGCCAAATCCTCAAAGCTCGGATATCGTTCGAGAAACTCCCTGTACTTGGGAATGACTCGATCAACCTGCGTCTGTTGCAACATCACCTCGGATACGAGGATGTGATAGGGATCCGATGTTTTTCGCCAAGGCAAATCTCGACCATGCTCCCCATACCACTTCAAGAGTCGCTGCTGAAACCGACGCTTGGCGGAAAGATCCGGGAGGGCTACCTTTTGTGATTTTTTCTTATTGGAAGTGCGTCGCCCAGGCATGTGCCGAACCTATACTCACACTTGCATGACCGGTCGCATTGTAGAAGTCTCGTTCTCCAAAAATCAAACAGGCCGTTCGATCACGCCCATCAGATCACCCCCTCCCAAGAATGAATGCCGTCTGTTCAAAGTAAAATTCGCATGGTAACCTCTAAACAGCTGCACAGGAGGAAGGTTATGAAATGGGAAACCTTCCGGGATCAATGGTTACGAGCCTCGGTCTTCGCCGGAATTTTAGGTAGTATCCTCACCCCATTTTCATCCGAAGCCGAAACACTCCAAGTGCCTTGGGAATGTTCGACCTATACGGCAGACGCACAAACCCGTTGTGTGAATGCCTTCATGGAAGCGCAACAAAAGAAAATCGCCGAGCTAGAAGGAAAACTCCAGGCACAGCAGAGTACCGTCGGCCAACTCAAGGATCAACTCGACCGGCAATCTGCTGCGACGACCAATTTGCAACGACAGCTGGCTGAGCGCCCCACGACCAGCGTCGTTCCCTTCTCCTACGGTTATCCCTATAGCTACGCCTTGCCACCGGCTCTTGGGCTAGGACTCGGCCTGGGCCTCCATTTTGGAGGCGCTACGTTCTATGCCTCGCCGTACGACCGCCCGTATTGGGGGCACCGGCATTTCGGCTACTGGGGCTACCGCTGGTGATGCCAGAAGACGACCACGCTGGAGAAAAGTCCACGAGTCCCGCCTGTTTCACGCCTGTTTAGATCGGGCTTTTCATTGACAAGAGCGCCTTCACCACATAGCCTGCTCTGTAGAGCGATCGAACCCGGTTCATTGCTTCCCAGTAGTAGAACCCTCACAAGCCTGGGGCCCGTGCATTGACAGAAGCGGGACCTATCAAAGGAATACGAGATGGTTGTTCGGAAATTTCCGCGATTCCCGGTTTCAGCTCCCAGCACGCTGGTCCAGCGAGATAAGTTGCGATACAACGCCCTGGTGAAGGATCTTTCACTAAAAGGATGCCGGTTGGAAAGTACTCTTCGCCCTTTCACCGGCATGCAGGTCGAACTGTTTCTCCAAGTTGAAGCGGACACCACCCCAATCCATGTCAGCAAGGGAACGGTTCGATGGTCCGGAGCTCAAGGTATTGGAGTCGAATTTCTGACAATTGAAGCCCCTGACCAAGAACGCCTCAAACAAATGGTGGAACAGCTCACCATCACGGCAGGACAGGCCCTGATCGTGCCGAAAGGTGAGCTGCCAAAGAAGTGACCGTCTCTCTCAGGCACACTTCATGCGGACACCGCCTCCGCACCTGGTGTTCCCCCGAGATTCTTATCAATGAAGACCTACTGGTTAAGGAGTTGCATTTCGCCTTCAACATGGTGGAGTGTGCCCCCTGGCGGCATATCCCATTCCCGACAAAGAAGTGTGAAGCAGGCCATCCTCATGTCCCTCAAGTTGTACCAGCAGATTGCCGATTCATCTTTGTAACCCAGGCAGGGAGACACCTGTGAAGTGGTGGAAATCGACAGCAAAAGCCAAACAGGAGGCAATCCGTCTCAACTCTGACCGCCGACGAGAGCCTCGCATAGGAGGAACGTTTAAAGTACGATACTCCGGTTCCGAAGGAAACGACATCATCATCGGACACGGCACCATCACCGACCTGAGCCGATATGGATTCCGCATCCAAGGAAATCAACATGTACAGGTCGGCATGGAGCTCGGTCTATTCCTCGAACTGCCGGATCGGGACAGTCCGCTCTGCATTCCCCAAGCCACCGTCTCTTGGGTGAACGGGCGATGGTTTGGGGTGGAGTTACGAGCCGACCGAAAAAAAGAACCCGAATGGTTGGAGCACCTGCTGGAATAACAGGTACTGGGAGACCAGACAATCTTCCCCATTGTCTATTTCTTCGAATTCCGTAATCGACACCCACGAACAAAGCCTCGATCACAGAGCAACCAGGTCTCTGGGATGATGATCAAAAAGTGATGCTGTTGTGTCACAGGAACAGAACATCCAAACTGTTCCCTGCAGCCTACTAAGACACAAGCCGATCCGGCAGACTGGCAAGGTGGACTGGAAACTCACCGTTCTTCGCATCGGCAACGTAGCGCCTCAGCGCTTCGCTGACCACTGGGAAGGCCATCGTCTCCCAAGGGATGGCGGAGAGTGAAAAGAGCCTGACGTCCAAACTTTCAGGTCCAGCCATGAAAGTCGGCGCCGTCATTCGTCCCCGAAACACGAGGTAGACCTGTCCGATATGAGGTAGACTGAGCACAGCATAAAGTCCGGCAATCGTGACATCAGCCTGCGCCTCCTCCATCGTCTCACGCACAGCCGCCTGCTCAGTACTTTCGCCCAACTCCATAAATCCAGCCGGGAACGTCCAGAGTCCAAGACGTGGCTCGATCGCACGACGGCAGAGAAGGACTTGGCCTTCCCATTCCGGAATACAGCCCGCGACAATCTTGGGGTTATGATAATGAATGCGCTCGCACTGGTCACACACATGCCTCGGAAGATTGTCACCCACTGGAACTTTGTGTGTCACGGTCGCGCCACAGTGACTGCAGTAGTTCATAACCGATAGGTTCCCAATCTCTAACTACCAAGGACAAATCGCCGGCACTGGTAGTGCATGGATAACACAATCGCCCAGGCTTTGCACGTCGGTCCCACACCTCCGTCACAGCGACGACTGCTCATTGCTACAGGAGGTCAATACCCAGTCAGACAGATGTCCGGACCGTTGCCATTCATGATCCTTTCTCTTAATTAATGCGGCAAAGACGTTATTTATCAAAAAGTTCTCAGCGACCAGCGCTTCCATCCTCTTGACTTCTATGCAGCGCAACCTATTGGATTGATATAATGCCCTGAACGTTCAGCAAGGATGGTTACCCATGGAAGAGAATGTCTTATCGATACTGCCGATACTCCCCGTCAAACGCACGGTTCTGTTTCCAGGAATCATGATGCCGCTGACGATTGGGCGTGAACGATCTGTCGCCGCTGTCAATGCCACGATGAAGACGGAGGAAAAAACGATCGTCGTCGTGGCTCAACGAGATCCCCAGACCGAGGAACCTGGGCTGGCTGATCTGTACTCCATCGGGACAAAAGCCACCATCAAGCAAATCGGCCAAGCCTCCGAGGGAACCATCCACGCCCTCGTTCAAGGCCTGGATCGCGTCGTCCTCTTAAAAGAGGAGCAGTCGGCTCCTTACTCCACCGTGCGTGTTCGGACTCTCGCTCGTCCTTCGGACGAGGGAACGGAGGTGCAAGCACTTCACCGAGCCATTCAAGAGCTTGTGTCCGAGTTGCCCAGACTGATCCAAGCTCCTGCCATTCAAGAAATCGGTGCCGTATTGAGTAATGAAGATGACTCTGTCGCGCTGGCCTATCGTATCGCCTCTCTGGTGAATCTCAATGTGGTGGAGGAGCAACGTCTGCTCGAGTGTGCGTCGACCCTCGACCTTCTGCGCAGCCTCTACGCCGCCCTGTCGAAAGAAATCCAAATCTTGCAACTTCGTGAAAAGATCACCCGAGATGCCCAGACAAAAATCGGGAAAACCCAGCGTGAGTACGTCTTGCGCGAACAATTGAAGACCATCCAGGAGGAACTAGGTGAAGGCGAGAATGATGAGAACGAAGTGGCTCGCCTCAAGCGACAAATCGCTGAGGCGGACCTGCCCGATCATATCCGCAAAGAAGTCGAGCGAGAAGTCACCCGATTAGGCAAAGTCCCGCCCACCTCACCGGATCATCAGGTCCTTCGAACCTACCTTGAGCTGGTCCTTGAACTCCCCTGGAGAAAATCCTCCGAGGAGCATCTTGATCTCTCCACTGTCCGTGAGGTGCTGGAGGAAGATCACTATGGCATCAAGGAAGTCAAAGAACGGATCGTCGAACATTTGGCGGTCTTGAAACTCAACCCAAAGGCCAAAGCCCCGATTCTCTGTCTCGTCGGACCACCTGGAGTCGGCAAGACCAGCCTAGGCCAATCGATTGCCCGAGCCATGAGCCGAACCTTCGAGCGATTCAGTCTGGGCGGCGTCCATGACGAAGCTGAACTACGAGGCCACCGCCGCACCTATGTCGGATCGCTCCCTGGCCGTATTATCCAGGCGATCCGTCGAGCAGGGGTCAATAACCCCGTCTTGATGCTCGATGAGGTCGACAAGATGGGGCGTGATTTCCGAGGTGACCCTGCGTCCGCGCTGCTCGAGGTGCTGGACCCGGCACAGAATCATACGTTCCGTGATCATTATTTGGATCTTCCCTTCGATCTGTCGAAGGTGTTTTTCATCACCACAGCGAATACGCTCGATACCATCAGCCAACCTCTATTGGATCGGATGGAAGTGATTCGCCTCCAAGGGTATAGCGAGCGCGAGAAAGCCGAAATCGCTCGCCGTTACCTTTGGCCCAGGCGGTTGAAGGAAGCCGGTATTCAGGAAAGCCAGGCGGTGCTCACGGACGAAGTGCTGAATCTTGTGATCTCGCGCTACACACGGGAAGCTGGGGTGCGACAGCTCGAGCAGATGCTGGGGCGGTTGACCAGAAAAGTCGCCTTAACGTTTGCTGATCTCCCGGACGGTCAGAATCGCCAGCCCGTCGCGATACGGACCGACATGCTTGGCGAGTGGTTGGGATCCGAGCGGTTTATGCCGGAGGAAGCGAGGAAACACTTGCCTCCCGGCGTTGCAACAGGCCTCGCCTGGACGCCGACCGGCGGCGATGTGCTCTATATTGAAACCACCTTGCTCCCTGGGGGGCACGAGTTGACCCTGACGGGACAACTCGGCGACGTGATGCAGGAATCGGCGCGTGCGGCCAGGAGTTATCTCTGGTCACATGCCGAGAGCATGGGATTGGACATCTCGCGCTTTAAGCGGAACGGAGTCCACATCCACGTGCCATCTGGAGCCATTCCCAAAGATGGTCCATCAGCCGGCATCACCATGGCCACCGCGTTGGCTTCCGCTTACGAGAACAGAGCCGTGCGAAGCGACACGGCGATGACGGGAGAAATTAGTCTGAGTGGACTCGTCTTACCCGTGGGCGGCATCAAGGAAAAAGTGCTGGCAGCCCATCGCGCCGGAATCAAGCGGATCGTCTTGCCGAAAGCGAACGAGAAGGACCTCAAGGATGTTCCGCAGGAAGTGCGCGATGAGCTGACGTTCATCCTTGCCGAACGGATTGAAGAGGTACTACCGGCAGCGTTCAATCCCGACTCTCACGATGCGCCCGCTGGCAACGAACCGGTAGGCGCTACCAGCACTACGGAAGATCGTTAAGAGTTGTAGAAAATCTGACCAATCTGTGCCGTATTGAAAAGCAGTGCATGCCGGCGGGTGTAGACGGCATGACCATAATAATGATCGCGGGGGTTCGTTGAACCAGTGCTGTCTTTATAATCAACGAGCAGACAGTGGCCTTCGCTAGGGAACCGCACCGCCCGCCTCGCACATTCCAGCCACCGTTCAAACCCATCATAGGGCTCAACCAACTCCCAAACCATCTTGTTCACAACCTTGGCTGTTTCCGTCGCGGGGGCGGCATCACTGCCCGCTACGGCCAGTTCCTGCACATAGTCTCCACCCCAGGCAATCGGCATCTCCATGGTGATTTGAGGCAGTTCCATCTTGGCCAACCAACTCTTCCCATCAGTCCGCAAATTCCGGTGATTAACGATGTGCAGGAGCTTCCCTATCCCAGAAATATCCCATCCGTAACGGACCGGTGTGCCAAAGGTGACGATGTCGAGCGCAACACCGTTCAGCAGTGTAGCAGTTGCCACCAAAGATTCGATGCGTTTCATCGTCTCGACAAGCGCCGGCTGGTTTGTCTGTTGCGCATAGCTGCTCAGCACACTGAGGAGTTTGGGTCGTCCCGTGATCGGGTTTGGGCAAAGAAGATTCGACACAAGCGCCAGAACCAGTCCCGCTTGTCCATGCGCTTGGACAAGAATTCGGTGACCGGCTCCCGGATTTTGCTCTGTGCAGCGCTTATGGAGTTCATCCAACAACCTCACAGCGGCAAGTGCCCGCCCCAGATGGTGGTGTTCGGATGCCCAGAGCAGCCTGTGACAGGAGATAGGACGAGCGAGATTCTGGTTCAGGGCTTTTCGAAACGATTCGACATAGGCCTCGGTGAAATTGCCCGCGTCTCCGATCTGTTCGTCCAGGAGATGCTTCGTGGCGGGATCGCTTGAAAGCGGCGGCTTCAGTCCACCCGGCAGCAACGGAATCCCGTTGCTTTCCTCACGCATAGCCGCGAGTAAGGCATCGACTCCCGACACACCGCGTGAATAGCCCCGCTTCAGCCCACCGGCCTCATCCAGCCGCTGCATACCAAACAGATCAGTCCCGTGGAGCGAGCCATGGAGAAAGACGACGCTTGTGACACCGGCTTGAGACAGCCTCGTGCCATAGTGAGCCATCGCCTCGCCCCATTTTGGGGAATCCGGAGGGACAATGTCCGTCAGATCAGCGACGCTCAATCGCTCGCCCGGATTCTTGCGCGACAGCTCATCGTGTTGAAAATTGTTCTCGAGGGGCATAAGGGATTACATAGCCGATCTCGAATCTGGACTGCAACCGAATCTGTACAAATCGAGTTCCGTTACTGATGGGTATCAGAAGGGCTTGGAGCGTGATCGGGAAACTTCGGCAGTACTTGACGTTTCGGCATCACGGCGGTGGCGGTACAAATTTTATTCTCTTCATCAATTCGGCGGTCGACGATCTTCACATCTTGTAAATATTCCTGCACGATCTCTTCGCGGGTCAGTTCAATGTCCTGCTCGCTCTCACGCCCTGCTCGTTCGCGAACCCGATCAATCATATGTTCCTTAACCAGCACACGGATCTGTTTGGCCAGATCAGTCCGAGCCGACAGCTCCGACACGCGCTGACAGATCGCTTTTCCTTTGGTGAGGTCGCCTTGGCCCTTGCCGATCCAATATTGATCGGAAGAATAGCCAACCTCGGCTGCTGGAATTGCGGTGAACACAAGCCCCCAACCAAACCAGAGGCCTAGGCCAATAGCACCGACTCCTACGTTCTTCTTCAACAGTACCATCTTAGCGATTTCCACCCGGTGCCCCAAAGGACGGAGTTCCCCGATAATGCGGGCCAGGCTGCTGCACCGCTGGGGGACCCGCTGATGGTGGAGCTTGAGGCGATCGCCTTACTCCGCCATTCCATTGGCCTGGTTGGCCCATCGGTCGACGATCACCCTGAGGCTGTCCTGAAGGTGCCCGATAAATGGTCTCATTGAAGGGGCGAGACCCTGCGGATCCGCCTGGAGGTGGGACCAGCTCATGGCTCGGCATCCGACCAGGGGAACTCTCCGGTCGTGGCGGAGCGGGTGATATGTGGGGTTGTCGATAGGCGATGATCTGTTGGGCGATGGCGATATGGGGATTGGCCGGGAAGAGACCACTCGCGCTGTTCAAAAGACCTTGCGGAATTCCCATCGGCGAGACGAGCACCCAATTGGTCCAGGCCTGCGAGACCATCGCGTTCGACTGCACACGGTTCAGAATCTCTTTCCGCTTAAGCGCGGCTTGCTGCACTTGCTCCGGTGTGGCGGGGCTGCCCAGCACCTGATTCACCGACTTGAGCTCTTCTTGAAGCTGTTCGTTTTCTTGCTTCAGCTCGGCCAACTGTACACGAGCATCTTCGTTTTCCCGGAGCGCCGTGATCGCGCGGGCAACCTCCTCCGTATCCATCTGCGCCAGAAGATCTGCCTTGATGACTACCACATCGCCGTCAAGACTCGTGGAGATCTGTTGATTGAGCACCAGCACCAAGCCGGCCGTATACGTGCGGATCTCGTCTTTGGTCACGTCCATGCCATCGACAATCGTCACGCTCTCCAGATACGTGGCAACCTGTTCGAGTGCGTTCCGCTTGGCCGTCTCCGTCGCGAGACGGATCGCATCTTCTCGGGTATCGCGGTCGCCCATGCGATGTTCACCTTGGGCATTAACGACTCGAGGTTCTGCATATGCAGGAGGTGTGACGGCGAAATCGGCAACGATGATGAGAAAGCACAAAACCAGAAGACAAACCCTGCAAAAAGCCATATGGAGGGGCAACGACGGTTGGGCGAATCGACTGGACATCGCTTCCCCTTCTCGCGTGTAAACGGCAGATAGAACGACCTATGGGGTCAGCTTAACACCGGAACAACGGTTCTACCAGCATTCAGCGGGTACCGTCCCCCACCTTGCCTTCCGGAAAATTTGCATGTTAGGGTACCTCTTTCATCTATGAATCAAAAAGATTATGGCCACGTCATGATAAGTCGTTCTTCGCGCATGTCCATAACCCTGGGAGGGATTCTAGTTTGGTGGCTGGCATTCGGAGCGTACGCTCCTGTTCATGCGGCCTCTCCACCCGGTGAACCTGCCGCTCCTCTCAACTCCATAACAGAGCACGTCATCCTATTTGTCCTTGAGGGGTTTAGTCAGGATTCCCTCAATAACGGCGCCATGCCGGTCCTCAGCAAGCTCGTCAAGGAAGGGTCTGTGACATGGTCGGCCAACGCAGTTCAGCCGGCTTTACGGCTTCCCATGATGGCATCACTTGTCACCGGCCTGCCGGTTGAGAAACATGGAATCACCTGGAATTCGTTTGAATTCAGCCGGGGCTATCCACGCGCCCCGAGCCTCTTTGATTACTTGGATGTCGGCGGGGGAAGAGACAGCGCCGTCTTTTTCATGGACGAATCCCTCTATCAACTCGCGAAACCGGCTCCCTACACCGACTATCAACTCTGCGGTGCATTGCGCCCCGAGTGCGGCGCGCAAAAGCTCGTCGCCTACATCCAACAGTACTTCCAGAAGGCCGCAAGCGGTCACGGGTACGGCCATGCCGTCCATGCCCTCCCGCACTTGTTGGTGGTACATCTTCCGGAGGCAGGGCGAGCGGGTGTCAGCCAGGGTTGGAATTCGAAGGAATACCAACAGGCCCTCAAGACGGTCGATGCTGCGATGAAGTCCGTCCTGGACCTCTTCAAGCACTATAATCTCTTGGACCGCACGACCGTCCTCGTGACAGCCCTGAGTTCAAAGGGGCATGACGCCGGCGGGGAAGTGACACAGGCCGAGACACCGGCCGTTCCTTGGATCGTTTCCGGAGCAGGTATCGCGCGTGGCCAAGTCATCCGTCAACCAGTGTCCATCATCGATACCGGGGCGACCGTCATGCGAATGCTCCAGCTTGAGACCCACACAGAATGGGACAGCAAGGTGATCGAGGAGATTTTCCATGCCAACACAGCCGGCCATCCTGTACCCCGTGCCAAGAAGCGCTAACTCTGTATGAATTTCGATATTGCGATGAAACACCGGTCCTTGTCGCTCCGCGTCACCGTCATAGGCCTGCTGGCGATGGTGTTCGCTGAGGGAAGCTTCGCCGGAGATCGCCCGGCTGCCCATCTCCATGAACACCAGATCACCATTGACGCGACCAAGTTAGTCCCCATGTCATGGTGGCAAGTACCCGGCGTTACGCCCTCGATCTGGAATTCCGACCCGGAGTCGCTCGACGCCCCGAAGACATCTGAGCGTCGTGACCTGTCACTCAGGCCCGGCAAATACAAATTCATCAGTTTCACCTTCGATTTTCCCTTTACCGTCGGCATGAACGGTACCATCGACTACTCACCCGCCTTGGACCAGTGTGTGCAAGGTCGTGGGACCCAGACTTTGATCGTGTTGTGCAAACGCACCTACCCCCACGGTGGGCAACCTGACCCCTATTACGACCAGAAACCAAACAATGGCTAACGTACTCAATACCCTATTGGATGCACTTGAGGACGTGGACGACGCCACCCGTGAGGAGGCGGCGAAGACCCTTGCCGACCTGGGTGATCCCTCAACCTTAGAGGCACTACTCGTCGCCTGCAGCGATGACTACTGGTCTGTTCGCGCCCATGCCGCTTGTGGCATCTCAAAAATTGGTGGTCCCAAAGCGATTGAGGCCCTGATCAGCCTGTTCAATGACCCGATCATGGAAGTACGAGACCAGACGGTTGAAGCCATGGCCAAGATAGGCTCGCCTGCCATTGATCGTGTGGTGACGGCATTGAAGGACGAACGCTGGCGAGTTCGAGAACATGCTGCCAAAGCCGCTGGCAAAATGAAGGATCCTCGAGCCGTCGATGCGCTGATTGTCTCTTGTCGCGACCGCGATGGAGCCGTCAAGAGCGCCGTAGCCGAGGCCCTTGGTCGAATTGCAGACCCGAAGGCCGTTCCAGCATTGATCAAACTGTTCAGAGACTCGTCAAAAATCGTCAGAGAAACCGCTGGAACCGCGCTGGTGTACATTGGACAACCATCGGTTGATCCGCTGATTGATAGCCTCAACGACAAGGATTTCGTGGTCCGCTGTCACGCAGCTCGGGCATTGGGTGGGATGACGACGGACTATCAAATCGGCCGGACCTGGGTCCGTGACGCCAAAGTAGTTGAGGCCCTCATCTCAGCATTGAAAGACCCGGATCGAGCCGTTCGTGAAGATGCCACGATCGCGCTCGGTATGATCGGCGATCCACGGGCAATCGATGCGCTGATCGATGCGATGAAAGACGGGGCCGTGAAACGCCATGCCATCGCATCACTCGGGATGATCGGCGACCCACGCGCGCTCCCAGCCGTGCTGAATGCCTTAAAAGGCAAAGGGATCAAGCAGGAAGGCTCACCGACACCCGGATGCATCGTCAGTGAGGATGCGTTCATCAAAGAAGCGGCGGCGACTGCGCTGGGGCAGTTTCGTGACCCACGCGTGATTCCCGATCTGATCATGTTGCTGAAAGACGGAGTCTTGCGTGAAAAGGCCGCAGCTGCTCTGACCGTCATCGGAGATGCCGCGATCGAACCACTCATTGCCTTTCTCTATGACCCCAAGGCTTCTGAGGTTGAGGCGGAGAAGGAACGCGTCCTGTCGTACGCCTCAGTTCGCCTGACGGCCAAAGATGCCCTCAAGCAGATTGTGCTCGAAACCTTGGAAACGCTTGGATGGACTCCATCCGATGAGGAAGTAGAAATCAGTTCCAGCCAAGCCGACAACCTGCGCATCGATCGGCCATTGGGACAGACCGGACGGTTTGGACCATCCGGTGACACCGTCTGATGCAGTCCGACGAATACCATACTCCTTCGTGCAAGGCCGCATCGAGTGAAGCCAATGAGGCGAAGGTCGAGGTTAAGGGGGAGTGGAGAGTATTGGTTCACTTCACCTGAGCCTCAACCTTGACCTACCTGAAGCTGGCGGACTTTTTCAACATCCTGGCAGAGAGCAACATGGTCGACGAGGTTGCAGAACAGATGGCCGCGCTCCGGGACAAGGATTGGGCGATCCGTGAAGAGGCAGCACGTCTGCTTGGCCAGCTCAAAGATCCGCGTGCGGTCACTCCTCTCGTGTCCCTCCTTCGAGACCAAGATCGTTCCGTGCGAGAGGCAGCAGTAGAAGCACTCCGCGCGATCGGAGTTCCGGCAGTGGAAGCACTCGGTGCCTGTCTGACTGAGAACGATTTAGCCGTTCAAGAAGCAGCCTCGGCGATCCTGGCGACCGTTGCGGATGAGCGAGCAATCACTCCCCTCTTATCGGCACTGAGAAGCAACGATTGGATCGTCCGGATGCACGCGGCTCAGGCCTTGGGCCGCGTGAAGAGCGCAGATACCGTCGAGGCCCTAATCCCGCTCCTCCAAGATAGAGTCAAGGCGGTTCGTGAGGAATCAGCTACAGCCCTGGCGGCCATCGGTGACGCAGCGATTCCATGCTTAGTGCAGGCGTTGAAACACGACGACTGGCTCGTTCGATTGCATGCAGTGGAATCGCTCGGCAAGGCTCGATCCCCTCGTGCGGTTGAACCGCTGCTCTCGGTCCTGTTCAACGATCGCGATTCCGCTGTTCGCGAGGATGCCGTGCGGGCGTTAGGCGAAATCGGTGATGCCCAAGCTGTGGGTCATTTATGCGTGGCCATGCGTGAACCAGGTTTACGGACCGTGGCGGTCGAGGCGCTCGGGCGTATCGGCAATCCCTGCGCCGTGCCCGCTCTGGTCGATGTCGTCACAGGCGCCAAACCTCCGGAAGCCACCAGGACAGCGGTCGGCTGTGGGGATCAGTGGAATGAGGAGCTCATCACGCAAGGGGCCGCCGTGCGGGCCTTGGGATTGATCGGTGACGATAGGGCGATTCCTTCACTCGTCGCGGCCCTGAGCCCGACCCATACCCGTGCAGAGGCGGCCGCCTCATTGGCCAAATTCGGATCGAAGGTCGTTCCGGTTCTCATTTCACTATTGAATGATTCAACGGACGAAAACCTCCGGTTCCACGTTCGTGAGACCTTGACGCTCGTGGGATGGAGACCGCGTCAGATCTCCATCAGCCGGCTCTGAACACAATGTCAAAAGAAACCATCGAAACACTAGTCTCCGAACTCGTCCACGAAGAGGACTGGCGCCGCATGCGAGCCACGGCAGCCTGTGTGGCGGGAGGACCACGATCGGTCCAGGCGCTCATGGACGCACTGCGAACCGGTCCTACCGAGCTGAAGAAGGAAGCGGCAGCGATGTTGGCTCGCATCAAGGATCCACGAGCCGGAGTCGCCCTGGTCGAACTGCTCGAACTCGACGAGGACGCTGTCCGCAACGCTGCAGCGGCGGCCCTTGAACAGATGGCGGGCGTGCTTGATGTGGACACCGCACGGGCGTTGGTTGCCTTGTTACCACATACACCGGAAGGCCCGACAAGGCAGGCCCTAACACACCTGATCGGCGCGATTCCAACTGCCGTGCTGCCCTTGTGCGACCTGCTCAAACACCCCAATGTTGAAGCGCAAATTGCAGCGGCACTGATGCTCGATCAATTATTAGATCCCCGTTCCATCGATGCCTTCATTGATGCGATGGGACAACCGGCTGTTCGAGAAATCGCCGTCGATACTCTCAAAAAGCTGAGTGCCGTCCGGGAACGTATCGATTCGACATTCAATGTGCTGCGCGACATCGAAGGGGCCAGCGAACGGGAAGAAGCACGGATGGCAACCGTCATCGATCTCCTAGGGATCGGACGGCCCAGCGTGGAAATCCTAATCGAATATCTTGAAGATGAGGATTGGCTCGTACGCGAAGCGGCCGCAGACCTCCTGGGGAAAATCGGAGATGTCCGGGCCGTCATCCCACTAATGAAACGACTCGAACAGGACAAGGATACCGGTGTGAAGGAGCTGGCGATCAAAGCGTTGGGGTTGATCGGAGATTCCCGTCCAACCCAGCTCTATCTCGACGCCATTCCCATCCGACCGCTTCGGGTCTTTGCGATGGAAGCCTTGGCCAAGATCAAGGACGTGGGAGTCTTGAGACCGTACAAAGACATCTTTGACCGACTCCGGACGGATCGCGATGGTCTGGTGGCCTACAATGCCGGCCTGATCGCCGATAAGCTTGAGGCCATCATGGCCATGGAAAATCAGACGCAAGAAGAGGACAGTGAGCATGACTGAACAACCTCCATCCGATCGCATCGATCAACTGATTCATGCGCTCTACGACGAGAACGAAGCCTTACGTGATCACGCTATCGCGAGTCTCGGACAGACAGGCCAGGACGCATTGCCCCGCCTGATTGAGTTGATGGCCGATGAGGACGTAGTTATTCGGGAGGCTGCGACCAGCGCAGTTGTGCGAATGGGCCCGTCTGTTGTTGAACCGATGATCGAGGCACTTCAGGATGACTCATGGGCGATCCGTGAACAGGCGGCATCGGCACTCGGAAAGTTACGAGACCGGCGCGCGGTTGAACCGCTGGTCAAGGCGATCAAGGACCGTGACGGGGCAGTGCGGACGGCGGCAGTATGGGCGCTCGAACGGATCGGCGATTCACAGGCGGTACCGGGATTGATCGACGCCCTCATGGACAGTACCCTCCGGGAGGATGCAGCCCGCGTGCTGAAGAAGGTCGGCGACGTACGGGCAGTCGAAGCCTTGATCGATGGACTGCTCGGGTCCAATTGGATGGTGCGCCGCCATGCAGCGGAAGCACTGGGCAAGATCGGCGATCGCCGAGGCATCAAACCCTTGATTGAATCGCTGCGCGATGAAGATTGGCTGGTCCGGCGCAATGCCGCCGAGTCACTTGCTCGGCTCGGCGCCACAGAAGCCATTCAGCCATTACTACCATTGCGTGAAGACGAAAACACCATGGTCCAAGAAACCGTTGAGGCGGTATTGTCCAGCCTCGGTTGGAAGCCGGAACCGTAAACCCTTTTACTCCACTTATAGAGGATAGATTCCCATGGCAGATGAAGCCCCCAAGTTGATTCAGATTGCACCGAAAGGCGGAGAGAAAAAAGACGGGTTCAACTTAGTGACTGAGCGAGTCGTCGCAGTCAATCCGGAAAGCCGACAGCTGGAAGTCGAGCTCCTGGCCTACGACGGCAAGACGGTCCTGCTGGATGTGGCGGAAGAAGCGCTGGAGGACCTGAAAAAAATTAAAGCCGGCGACGGCGCCACCATCCGTGTGGTCGAAGAAGGCGGCAAGCGGGTCGCAAAGAGCTTCAAGATCCGTCCGAAAGATCCGAATACCGCGCGAGCCGATGCCATGTTGCTCGACCTGAAAGATTCGCACTGGCTGAACCGGAAATACGCCGCAGAGGTGTTGGGTGAGTTAAAAGATTCTCGCGCGGTGGAGCCGCTCGTGGCAGCCCTGACAGATGAGGTCGGCGATGTCCGGCAACGAGCCTACGATTCACTTATAAAGCTTGGAGGCCCATCGGTCCCCTCACTGATTCCTCTCCTGGTATCGGAGGAAGACGAGATTCGTCAATCGGCGACCGAAATCTTACGGAAAATCGGGAAGCCTGCGGTGGAGCCGCTGGCAACTGCATTAGCCGATGCCGATGATCGACTCAAGACGAGGATTATGAAAGTGCTGGATCGGATGGGCTATAAACCAAAAATGAAAGAGGCAGCCCCCAAGGCTGAGTTGCCACGGCTGACCTAGGGCCTGTTAACACTACTAAGCCTGTTTCTGCGAGACTGCGGACATGGAACTCACCGAGGCACAGTATCGTCACATCGAACGCTGCTTGCCGACCCAGCGCGGCAACGTCACGCTCGACAATCTGCAGGTCCTGAACGCAATCTTGTACGTCGCCGAACACGGCTGCAAATGGCGCGGCCTCCCCAAACGGTTCGGGAACTGGCACACGATCTATACGCGCATGAACCGGTGGGCGAAGAGCGGCGTGCTAGGCTCAGGACTCATTAAGTTTGAGGGTTTCCTCAGCCCATGATTTGTGCTTCACTTTGGCTGGAGGTGGCCATGGGTGATGTGTTTCTGTTAACCAAGCAGCAGTTGAACCGAATCAAGCCCTACTTCCCAGTGTCGCACGGTGTCCCGCGTGTGGATGATCGCCGGGTGCTTAGCGGGATTATCTATGTCATCCGGGGTGGCCTGCAATGGAAAGATGCCCCCAACGCGTATGGGCCGTACAAGACGCTCTACAACCGGTTTGTGCGCTGGAGTCGGGCGGGGATCTTCAACAAGATCTTCCGCGAATTGGCGCGACAACCCGGGCCCAGAGACTGTCTGATGATTGACGCGACCCATCTGAAGGCCCACCGCACGGCGGCCAGCCTACTCAAAAGGGGGCAGCTCCGCGCTGTATTGGCCGCACAAAAGGGGGTCTGAATTCGAAGCTGCACGCCGTGTGCGATGAGACGGGTAAACCCGTGCACCTGTTGCTGACAGCAGGACACGCCAGCGATTACACGGGCGCCCGATGCCTCCTGCCCAGCCTTTCCCACGCGAAACAGCTGATTGCCGACCGCGGCTATGATGCCGATTGGTTCATCGCCGCCTTGAAGAAGCAGGGGATCACACCGTGCATCCCGCCGCGCAAGAACCGCAAGAAACGGCGCCGCTACAGTAAAACCCTCTACAAGCAGCGCCACAAAGTCGAGATTATGTTTGGCCGGATCAAGGACTGGCGCCGCATCGCCATGCGGTATGATCGCTGTGCCCACACCTTTTTCTCGGCAATCTGTCTTGCCGCAACCGTCATCTTTTATCTGAAAGAATGAGTCCTGAGCCTAGATCGCGTCTTTGCCCAATTGCAACAGGCTCAGATCATCCGCGTGCAGCTCGAAGCCGTCGCGTTGGACAGCACCATCGTCAAGGTCCATCCGGATGGGACAGGGGCGTTAAAAAAAACGGCCCGCAAGCCATCGGCCGGTCGCGTGGTGGGTGGACCACCAAGATTCATCTGGTTGCCGCGGATGCTCGAACGGCCCTGACGCCAGGCCAGGCCCACGATGCCCCAGAGGGGCGTACGCTGCTGCAGCGCTTGGGGAAAAGGCCCTGCCCAATCCCTTTGTTGATGGATCGGGCGTATGAAGGCGATGAGACCCGACAGCTGGCCGTGGAGCTTGGGTATGTGCCGGTGGTGCCGCCCAAGCACAACCGACGGGCCCCCTGGGACTATGATCAAGTCCTCTATAAGCGCCGCAATGAGATCGAACGGTTGTTCCGCCGGCTTAAAGGATTTCGGCGCCTCTTCTCGCGGTTTGACAAACTCGATGTCATGTTTCTCGCGTTCATCACCTTCGCGTTGATCGTGGATGGCATACGGTAGTGTTAACAGGCCCTAGTCAGCGGATGTAGGCCTCCCCCACCAAGGCCACGACAAAATATCCGCTTAGCAGGCTGCTGAGCAAGGCCGCCAGCCGCGTTCTCACGTCGCTCAGAAGCTCAACGTACGACACAGAGCACGACTCTCGCCTCTTCACTCGCTGCGGCCTTACTGGACGGCCTTTCTGAACAGCCTGCGGGGCATTTCAATCAGGTCTGGTACCATCCGCACGGATCTATTTGGAAAACAGCACAGGGTTTATCAACACACTGTTAGGATACTGCGGCTGCTTCTTACTGCCACGAGCGTTGTATCTCAATAGCTCTCACACAATCCCTCCAACCCCTACCCCTTCGGACTGTAGGCTGCTCGTCCCACCGACACATGCCTAAAGCCTGCAGCAGTCACTCGCTCAGGGTCATAGACGTTCCGAAGGTCGATCAACAGCGGCGCACGCATGGCGGACTTCAGTTTCTCAAAATCGAGGTTTCTGAAGACGTTCCATTCCGTCATGATCACCAAGGCATCTGCCCCTTCCGCCGCATGGTAGGCATCCTGACAGGGTTTGAGTTCCGGCATCATCTGACAGGCCTCCGTAAGCGCTTCTGGATCATAGGCACGAATGCTTGCACCTTCACCCACAAGTTCTCGCCCGATCGCTAACGCCGGGGCTTCCCGGAGATCGTTTGTGTTGGGTTTGAACGACAGGCCGAGGAACGCCAATGTTTTCCCTTTCAATCCGCCGACGGCATCCCGAATCTTTTCGACCATCCGCCCCCGTTGGACATCGTTGACATGCGAAGCCGCGGAGGCAATCTGCATCGGATATCCGTTGCGTTCACCGGTTTGAATGAGCGCCGCCAAATCTTTCGGGAAGCATGACCCTCCAAATCCGGGACCCGCATGGAGAAACTTGGACCCGATGCGATGATCCAATCCCATCCCCTTCGCTACCAATTGCACGTTGGCTCCAACCTTCTCGCACAGATTGGCGATCTCGTTGATGAACGAAATCTTCGTCGCCAGGAACGCATTGGACGCATATTTGATCAGTTCGGCCGTCGGCACATCCGTCACGACGATCGGTGTTTCAATCAGGTAGAGCGGCCGATAGAGATCCTTCATAATAGCGACCGCTTGATCACTATCTGCGCCGATAACCACGCGATTCGGCCGCATAAAATCCTCAATGGCCGATCCCTCTCGAAGAAATTCAGGATTCGAGACCATGTCGAACCGGATCGGCGTTTTCTGGGCTTTTTTCACGACTTCACGAATCGCTTCGCCGGTCCCTACCGGCACCGTTGACTTGGTGACAATCACTTTGTAACTGTTCATATGGAGAGCAATGCCTCTCCCCACTTCTTTGACGAACGACAAGTCGGCGCTACCATCCGGGCTTGGTGGAGTGCCCACGGCGATGAAAATCGCCAGCGCCTTGTCCACAGCCTGAGCAATATCCGTCGTAAAATTCAACCGGCCTTCCCTGCTCCCCTTCGCAACAAGTTCCGCCACCCCCGGCTCAAAAAACGGGATTTCCCCCTTCTTAAGCTTCTCGATCCTTCGGCTGTCGTTATCCATGCAGGTGACATTCACCCCAAACTCAGCAAAACAAGCCCCCGTCACCAGTCCAACGTAGCCGGTTCCGATCACACTAATATGCATGCCCCGTCCTCCTTCGCCCTAAGGAATTTGTTCAAAAGTATAACAACCTGAACCGCTTCGGGCAATGAATTCAATGATCAGCCCGCAGCTGAATGCCCGTCGACCTTCGTTGACTCTCACAAAATACGTTGAGTACAATCCGACGCCGCTTCCAACTCAACTCAGGAGAAGGGCTCTCAGACTCCCGTCCAATCGATGACGCTTCATCCGCCTCACATTCCACGCTGGTTCTTGCTCGGCACTGCCCTCATCACCGGGGCGGTCGTCATGGCGTTGGAAATTTTAGGAAGTCGGCTGCTGGCTCCTGTGTTCGGCAGTTCATTGTTCGTGTGGGGCGCGTTGATCGGGGTGATTCTCGCCGCGATGAGCAGCGGCTATGCGTTCGGCGGATGGGTCTCCGATCGGTATACCAGCGGACGGGTCCTGGCGGCTTTATTACTGTTTTCCGGAGGATGGACATTTCTCGTCGCATGGACGAACCAGCCTATGCTCTTCGAGATCGAAAAGCTGGTGCAGGACCCCCGGTGGGGCCCCTGTCTCGCCGCAAGCGTCCTTCTTGCTCCCCCCGCATTCGGCCTCAGCGGTGTCTTACCGGCCATGTTACGATTGGCCGTGGCCGACATGAATCACCTCGGCCGACAGACGGGCCGCATGATCGCCCTCTCGACCGTGGGGAGTCTGGCCGGCACCTGGGGAACCGCCTTCTTCCTGTTGTCGTGGCTTGGAAGCCAATCGCTCCTTGCCTGGCTGGGCGGCATCCAGGTCGGACTTGGGGTCCTGTGGCTGATGAAAGGAACACCTACTCGCCCGCTGGCGCCGTTGATTGCGATTGGCTGCATCGCGCTACTGGGGATGCTGGCTCTCCACCCCATTCAACGACTCAGAGCCCCCATCCATCAAGAGGAAAGTCCGTACCAGCAAGTCCGCATTCGTGAGGATGCGCTGTTCCGCTATCTCGTCTTGGACCGGACATTTCACGCCACCATGTGGAAAGTCGAACCGGTTTCTCTCTTTCTTCCGTACAGCCAAATGATGGTCGCGTCGCTGGCATTGGTGTCCGAACCAAAACGCGGCCTCATCATCGGTCATGGTGGCGGTTCAATAGCGAAGTGGTTGGCACAACGATGGCCCACATTGGAGCTGGATATCGTGGAGTTCGACCCGGTGGTGGTCCGCATGGCCGAACAGTATTTTGAGTACCACCCTCCGGCCAATCATCATGTCGTTGTGAAAGACGGTCGAGCCTTTCTGAACGCGACGGATCAGACGTACGATCTCATGTGGATTGACGCCTTCGCCCGAGACATGATCCCGTTTCATCTGACAACAGCGGAGTTCTATGCGCTGGTACGGGCACACCTGAATCCAGACGGTATTGTTGCAGTCAACCTGGCCTCGTCCGGGAAAGAAGGGGATCTCGCCCGCGCGTCCGCGGTCGTGCAGACGATGAAACAGGCCTTTCCAGCCTTGGAAAGCTTTGCGGTGGAAGGACCGTGGAAGACAGGCATGTCTCCCGCGAAGAACTTGGTGTTCTTTGGAGGCCGTTTCATTGAACAGGCCTCGGCAGATCAGACCCTTTCGAAGATTACCGAGGCGGCCATGAAACAGCAATTGCCGATGGAAACAATCGCGCTATTGAATACGCGACGGACCGATCCCTGGCCTCAAGGTGTGGTACTGAGCGACGATTTCGCCCCCTATGATCTGCTTCTTGGACGAGAGCGATCGCAATTGGTTGAATGAGGATGGGTTTCGCTAGACTGGCTCGTTGGGACGCTGTGCAGGCCTGGAAACTCCCTGGTCATGACACCCGCTCCAAGTATGAAGGCCGTGATTGCCGCCCTCGACCAGGAAGCGAAGTACCGCGGTGATTTCTGCCTGTCTTTTCAGAAAATAACGAGCAGACGACCCGTTCTTCTTCCCGACCCTCACCGTCAGGATGCGGGAATCTCGTAGCGCAAAGACATCTTCATCGGTTTCGTCATCCCCCACATAGAGCGCCAGGGAACAATCAAGCCGACGCATGTACTCCAGTAATGCCGTCCCTTTATGTGAAGCCGTCGGCGGCATCACATTGACGACAGATTTCCCGAGAACGATACGCGGAGGTGGAGACAACTCTCCAATCACTCGAGTGATCAGCACCCGAGCCTCCTCTCGATGTTCGACGGTTCGATAGTGAAAGGAGAGCGAATAGGACTTATTCTCAATAGACACCCCGCAGTGCGCCAGTTCGTCGTGAAACCGGTCGGTAACCGACTGCAACCAGGCCCGACAGGTCTCTCGTACTTGTTGCCGATCCTCTTCCCGCGTATGAGGACCTTCTGAGCCATGGTTACCGATCAAGTGAGGCACGACCGTTCCCACCCGCGATTGCAGATCTTCGACGGAACGTCCGGAGATAATCGCAGCAGGGGCTCTCTGGGCAAGCTTTTCAAGCCAGAATCGGATGGGGCGTGACAGTCTGGCCGCATGATGCTCTCGAACGATCTTCGCCAGGGTGCCGTCAAAATCAAATGCGAATAACGACCTCCCCTTCACAAGATTCTCCAGCTCCAACTTGCCTGTTTCCGTCAAGAGATAATCCATGATGCCTGTGATACCCTTCGATCAGCTCAATAAACTCGGTCGTCGTACCTGTTTCATGACTCGTTCTTTTTGCCGCATGCGAGCGGCATCAATGAGCATCCGGCCCGCCCACCGATAGACATTGAACTCTTGGATCAGTCCACGCATGCTCTGCATCCTGGCCCGTTGCTCCACCTTCGGCATCGTCAGGCCAAGATGGAGCGCCGCGGCAAACTGATCGATGTCATAGGGATTGATCACCAGCGCTTCCGTCAGCTCCCGAGCGGCCCCAGTGAACTGACTGAGAATCAGCACCCCTTGCTCATCGTCCCGGGCACCGACAAACTCCTTCGCGACGAGATTCATCCCATCATGGAGACTACTCACGACACACAGATCTGCTCCACGGTAACACTCATAGACTTGAGCCGGTTCATGGTGCTGAATGCGGAGGCAGATCGGCTCATAGCCGCTATGACCAAAGCGTTTATTGATCTGCTCGGCCAACGCAGAGACTTGGCTGGTAAAATGATGATACTGTTCGATGACGGATCTGCTCGGAGCGGCAATCTGGACAAAGGTAAACTTCCCGATCCATTCCGGCTGGAGTTCCATCAGGCGTTCCACCGCCATGAACCGCTCGAGGATGCCCTTCGTGTAATCCAACCGTTCGACCCCCAGGCCGATGAGGCGATCCTCCGGCATCCCGTACGCCTCTCTCAGCCTGGCCCGGCATTCCTGGACAGGCCGTTGATCACGAATCCATTGCGAAGGCCACTCAATGGAGATCGGATAAGGGTTGACGGCGGTCAGTTTCCCTCCGTAAGACACCGTGGAGCTGTTCCGATCGATCCGAGCCTCAAGAATACGATCGACACTATCGATGAAATTATTGCAATGCACCCTGGTATGGAACCCCAGAATGCTGCTCCCCAGGAGCCCCTCCAGGATTTCTTCGCGCCAGGGACAAATCCCGAAGCTTTCCGCATTCGGCCAAGGGATGTGCCAAAACATGATGATCGTGGCGGTCGGCAAGCGGTCTCTGATGAGCTTCGGAAGGAGGGCAAAATGGTAGTCCTGCACGAGCACAACCGGATTGTCCGTTGTCGCTTCCTCATACACGGCCTGGGCAAACCGCTCGTTGACGGCCACGTAATGTTTCCAATCTGACGACCGGAAAGTGGGCCGGACATGCGCGATGTGGCAGAGCGGCCATAACCCCTCATTGGAAAATCCATAGTAGTACCCAGCCTCTTCTTCTGCCGTCAGCCACACACGGCGAATTTGATAGGTAGGATTCGAGGGTGGGACACTCACGTGGTGTCGCTCATCCACGACATCCCGATCCGCAGATCCGTTTCCGTGCGCGACCCAGATTCCGGAACAGGCACGCATCACCGGCTCGAGGGCCGACACCAGTCCACTCGCCGGCACCTGCACCGCGATACTTTGCCCTTGCCAGAAATGAGCGTAGGGCTGCCGATTAGAGACAATCAGTACCTGATCGCCGGCAAGTTGCTCATGAAGAATCGACTTGAGGCTAGACGGCGTCCATGAAATCTGGCTTTCATCACGCATGCGACGATCGGTTTCAAGCGCCTCTACCAACGAGCGTAAGTCTTTCGCCAGCGGTTGAAGTTCCGGGGCATGTTGCTCCTGCGCCAATGGAGTCAAGAGCCGTTCGCCCTTGACCATTGCCCGCACTCCGGCCACCCACTCTTTCCAGCTGAAATGCGCAATGAGCAAGGTCACCAGTGAGATGATCGCCGTGAGGGCGGCGAACAGATAGAAGGCATATTGTTTGGTATCGCTACTCCGCTGCTGGATAAAGCTCATGTCGTGGAGAAGGAGAAGCCGTCCTAGCCGACGCCCGTTGGATTCGATGGTCGCTGACGTGATGTGAAGCGGTCCGCTACCGAACGAGCGTACAGTAGAAAAGTTTGGCGCGAGACTCATCATTTCTTGACAGGTGATATCCTTCGGGAACGCCTGAGTTTCGTACAGAAGTCGGTTCTCCAGGTCGCAAAAACCCAGGGCGTACAATCGTTCATCTTGAATGATGCGGGTAAAGTAGACGGAGATCTTGCCCTTTGAGTTGGAAACCAGTAGATCGGCCAGCGGCCCCCCCATCGTACTGACCATCAGCTTGGACCGCATATCGAGATCGCGGACAAACCATTTCAATTGAAATGAATCGACGAGCGGAATAACCCCATAGGCAATCACGGCCAACACGATCACCAAGGGGAGGACAAACCTTAGTGAAAGCGCAAAGAGCCTCATGGAAATAAGTTAGTTTACTTTCACCCAGAAATCAAATATGGTCATGCTGTGTACCAGTTCGGCCTCATCGGTAACTGCCAGATTTCGGCGTTGATCAGTGCCCACGGATCGATCGACTGGCTCTGTCTCCCGAGGCCGGATAGCCCCCCGGTTTTTGGGAGGATCCTGGACCAAGAAGGGGGACATTTTTCGATCGATCCGTCCGTTCCTCTATCGGAAACGACCTCCAAGCAGCATTACCTCCCCAATACCAATATCTTGGTCACGACCGTCTCTCTCCCGAACGGGGACGCGTACCAAATCACCGACTTTTGTCCTCGTTTTCTACAGTACGGCCGTGTCTATCGGCCGACCGCCCTCTTCCGAATCGTTGAGCCGCTCAGCGGCACCCCCTCCGTTCGCGTCTGTTGCAAGCCGGTGTCCGGCTGGGACAAGACACCCGTGCGATTCGTTCGCGGCAATAGTCACTTCCGGTACGACATACGCGGTGA
>JAMXAU010000144.1 GCA_024281365.1 Nitrospira sp. | reverse complement strand
TGAATCTGGTGATGATCAGAGCGTCACGCCTGTGGTTTTCGTAGCTCCAACAGATGGCGAAGCTGGTCTTCCGTATGTTTCAGATCCTCTGGGGTGAGTGGCACATGACCAAACCTGGTCCGACAATACACCTCTGTGATCGACGCCACAGCCATATGGGCTTCCCTCCACCGTGCGCGAGTGATCTCGACCAGCTCAAGTGGCGCGATAGCCGTAGAATTTGAAAAACCCTGCCCGGTCAGATAGGTGCGCATGCGCCGGTAGCATTGCGCGATAACCAGCTCGTGACCCTGGCCCTTTTTCCAGAGGCTCCAGGCCACCCACGGCCGCCTCCGACGCAACCAGAAAAAGATAGCGAGACCTATCACTGCAACGCCCAGCAACTCCCCTAGAAACCCGATCCTGACCTGAGACACGTCGCGGGTCATGATCCCGCTAAGGACGGCCAGGAAGGCCCCGAAAAGGAGCATCATGGAATCCAGCGCCTTGTTCCGGACCGACATCCCTTCGGCTTTTAATTCCCGAACAACGGCCAGTTGATCTGCCGCACTATACTGTACGAACAATCGGTTCCATTGGAGCTTGATGTTATCCACGATGGGCCCAAGAACTTTCCATACCGAGCCTCCAGCCGCCGGATTCTCTTCAGTGGGAGTTGGATCCATCTTGATCCACCCGGAATGCGGTAGATACACTTCGACCCACGCATGGGCGTCCTGCTGTCGGACAACGTAGTAATTTCCATATTCGTTCCATTCCGTGGCCATGAACCCTGTCACCAGGCGGGCGGGAACCCCAACGGTTCGGAGCATGATGACCATTGCCGTCGCATAGTGCTCGCAGTACCCGGTCTTTCTCGCAAAAAGAAATTCTTCTAGCGGTTGACGCTGCTCGGCAAGCGGGGCATCCAGACTGTATCGATAGTGACGGGTCAAATACGCCTGAATCGCGGTAGCCTTTTCATATGGCCGGTAATGTTTCTGCGTCACTTCTCCGGCCAATGCGGTGATACGATCCGACTGAAGGGGGAGTTGCAAATACTGCCGGACCACCCATTCAGGATAAGGTCCGGGCTCGGACCCGAGATCCGCCGGTACCAACACAGTGGCACGAGAGACGACGGTGTATTCGATTCGGGACGAACTGGGGAATGGCAGATAGACCGCACCGGTTGCGTCAAAGAAAAGACTGGGAAATACCCCCGTTACGCTTTCGATGAACGGCGCGGCAAACAACACCGGCGTATCCAGTGGCTCGAGAAGAATCTTCTGTTGCATTGCCTCACCGAGCTGGGACCGCGAGACCGTTCGTTTTCCGCGAAACGTGAACGAGCCGGGGCTTTCCTCGATGAGACTCCGTCGATAGCTCAGTTGATTCGTCCACACTTTGCCATCGTACTGATCGAAAGACACCCCTCGAATATAGAGCGGGCTGGCGTCATGCAGCGGGCTCCTGGGCAACTCGACTCGCATCACGATGCTGGGGTCCCGCTTGATTGATCCAATCGCGCCTAAGTTCACCTTGTCGGAAAACCCGGACATGCGAAGATTTTGCCCAAATCCCTTCTGATAAATCCCCACGTTGACCCGCGGAATGGTGAAGAAAATCACTACGGTGATGAGGAATGCCCCAAAAGCCAGCCCATTCGCTATCCAAAATAATCGGGGCGAGACCCTGTGGTTTTCTTCATGATTCTCATGTCGGATAGGTACAGGCATCCAGACATCCGCACCGACCTCCGACGTCTTGGTCAACTGAAACAGAAGCAGGGTCCAGACCCCGGCCAGAAGGTAGATTGAAAAAATCGGAAAGAACCACAGATCCGTCGTGAGGGATCCTGAAGCGAGCATGGCGACAAGACTGATCGCATAGAGATGCAGATAGTCGCGCCGGAGTCGGAGGTTGAAGAGCTTGATAACCATCAGAATCATCAAAAAGTGTAGTCCGGCAGGAAGCAGCTCACCGGAAACCCATAAGAGATCGATCCAAAAGCCCACAAAGCCTCCGAGCACGATCAGATTCCATCCAACGGCTGAAACGGGGATCTGTGTGGTGAGTCGATCGACCGGCTTCATTCCCATGTTCCGCAGGAGCACTGCGATCAGCGTCGCACCGGTCAGTGCGGCCAGCCACTCCGGCAGCCCGGCTCCCAATGTCAATCCAATGAAGGACGCAGACGCCAGCAGTATGGAGGTCAGATGAAGGGCCTGACTAAGCAACATGGACGGCTCCAGGGATGAGTGCCCCATCGATCCGGATCCAAGGGAGTTCGGTCTCTCCTACGGAATCAGACCAGGCTTGTATGACAACCACCGTTCCTCCTCCATCAACCTCGGAATGCGCATCTGCCTCTTGGTCTTGCTGCATGGACTCTGCGGTGGGGGTGATTCGTTCGCAGAGGCCCAGCATGCGGAGTAGGTCAAGGCGATGCGCTTCTCCCTGACCAAACGATGAACGCTCTGATCCTAGACGCAATTGGATGGAGTAGCTGTGGCGCGTCAAATGCTGAACCAGCGATGCAGCTAACGAGACTGCACGCTCAAACGAGGCGTCATGACTCATCGGCACACTCGTTGGCACACAGATGATCGCTCGACGTTGTTCCTCTGCTTCAGTTTCTCGAATGGTCAGTTGAGCGGTTCGTGCCGTCGTCGGCCAATGAATACTCCGGGAATCATCTCCCGCCTGGTAGAGGCGAAGATTGTACAGATCGCTGCCTTGCCCCCGTCGATGGACGGCCTGTTCATACCCCGCAGCAAAGAGACCGCGCAGAAGACGGTCATTCACCGGCTGGAGCTCCGGACATACCACGAGAGTGTCCTCCATCGGGTAGAACGCTCGTTTCGTGAAGAGTCCGAAGGGAAACTCCGTGCTGATTCGTACACCATTCAAAAGCAGCTTCCCACGGCGTATCGGGGTCAATTGGCAGGAGAGCACTCGACTGGCCCCTGGGGTAAGGGAGTGAAGCTCCATATTCGGGGAGAGAAATTGATTGTCTCCGACATCACAGAAGGTTAGCGAAAAACTGGTCAAGCGCGACTTTCGGTTTTTGACTACGAGCGCGGTGGTAACCGTGGTGTTGACGAAGAGGAGGTCCGGCAGATGCCGTCGGACTTCAAGTCGTCGCAGACAGTACTCCGCCGCTATGCCTGATACCAGAATGAGGCTCAGCATCATGGCCAGGAGCAGATAAAACAGGTTATTACCCGTATTGATGGCCGCAATACCGATCGCCAGCACGAAGATCAGGAATTGCAACCCTTCTGACGTGATCCGTGTGGAGCGATACCGGAAGACTCGATGGGCGAACGTCGGCGACTGAAACGGCATATCCCACCAACTCTGAGAGGGCAACCGGAGGACAGAAACCCACTAGACTGGCACAGAAATCGTGTCGACTAAATCGAGGATGATGCGTTCGGCTTGTTCAAAACTTCGTTGGTGGAGACCAGTCTGGCGCGCCACCATGATGCGGTGGGACAGCACGATTGGTGCGAGCTCTTTAATATCATCAGGCAAACAGTAGGTCCGTCCGCGCACGAGCGCCAGTGCTTTTGCAGCACGGCTTAATGCCAGCGCTCCCCTTGTACTCACCCCGAGGGATAGGAGCTCGGACTGCCTGGTACTCTGGACAATGCTCAGAAGATACTCGGTCAGGCTCTCCTCCATAAAAACCTTGTCGACTTGGTCCTGAAGCTGGACCACTTCCGGTGCGGTCAACAGCGGGAGCAGCTCCTCCGCCGGATGCAGGGAAGATGCTCGTTCCAGAACTTTCTTCTCTTCTTCCGGTGCCGGATAGCCGATGCGCAACCTCATCAGGAAGCGATCGAGTTGCGATTCGGGAAGTGGAAAAGTCCCGTGATACTCTGCGGGGTTCTGTGTCGCAATGACCATGAAGGGTGGGCTTAGTGGATAGGTCTTATTGTCGAATGAAATCTGCGCCTCACTCATTGCCTCCAAAAGGCTGCTCTGTGTCTTCGGCGTCGTGCGATTGATTTCATCCGCCAGCACAATGTTCGCGAAAATGGGCCCGGGAATGAACTCAAACGCCTGCTTCTGCCGATTGAAAATCGAAACTCCCACAATGTCGGACGGCAACAGATCGCTTGTAAACTGAATGCGTTTGAACGAGCAGTCCAGCGATCGCGCGAGGCTGTGGGCCAGCGTAGTTTTGCCGACTCCCGGTACATCTTCAAGCAAGAGATGTCCGCGAGCAAGCAGTGCGACGAGGCACATCTCGATGACATGGGGTTTCCCTTTGATCACCCGAGCAATGTTCTCCTGAATGGCCCGGATGGTCTCCGTAGAAGTCATGATGGGATTAGGGTCTGGGATACTGGAGAAGTGCGTGGTGATCTGACACGATCGAAGTCTAGCAAAGGGTCTGAAGACGGTCAATGAATCGCGTGATTCGCACGTCTGTGAGGTCGCACCAATGCTGAATTCCACCTAACCTACGCCGGAACAAGCGTAAGCAGCCAGGGCGGCACTTCCTCGGTCATGGCGGAGAATTTTCGTGCGGTGCTGCTAGCGGGCATGCCTGGGAAGGTGGCGCCACGACTGATGCGAACGTAGCGAAAGAGCCCGGTCGAGTGATCTGTGGAAGTTGACAGATCCGCTGGAGGCAACTGACGCCGAAGGATTCCTAGGTCGGCGAGCACCACTGACGCACCAATCGGCAGGTTCGTGAGCTGATCATAGATCTCGCCAAAGATCGCAGGAAGGTTTGCCGCATGAAACGGTTCGTCCTGGGGACGGTAGCGTGGATCATCCAGCAACTGGGCCAGGATTTCCCAAAACACCTGGTCGTCCACTGAACCCAGCACCACGAGAGAGCCCCGCTGGGCGAGCAGCTGCAGCAACGCCAGCGGGCCAATGACATCAAACTTCCAGGGTGGAAAGAGCAGGGCACGAGTCCCGTGCAGGACTTCCAACGCCGGTTCTTTCCCAAAGCGCGTCAGGCGAAAGGCGCCCTTGGTCCGTTGCAGCTCCCCGTGAATGACCGCAGGCGAGAGCCGACTCGGTTCGTACGCAAACGTCGGCGTGGCCGGAGCCCAACAGGTGGCCAC
>JAMXAU010000143.1 GCA_024281365.1 Nitrospira sp. | reverse complement strand
CTTATGGAGCCTTCTGGAAACTGCTGTTGTACTTCGTGACCGGACTCACAATCCTCCTGTCCTACTCCTATTTGAAAGAGGAGCAACTGTATTTCGGTGAGTACTATGGCTTCATGTTGCTCTCACTGTGCGGCATGATGGTCATGGTCTCCGCAGCCGACTTGTTGACGATCTATCTGGGTACGGAATTGATGTCGCTCTGCCTGTATGTCATGGCAGGTCTCAAGCGAAAGGAACCCCGCTCCCTTGAAGCATCGGCAAAATACTTTGTCTTAGGCGCCTTTTCATCCGGCATTCTCCTCTATGGGATCTCCCTGCTCTACGGAGCGACCGGCAGCACGAGACTGCCGGCGGTTGCCTCGGCCATTACGACCCAGGGGTTCACCGACCCGTTGCTGTTATTTTCAACGATTCTGTTGGCGGTGGGGTTCGGATTCAAGCTGGCCATAGTTCCGTTTCACATGTGGACACCGGATGTCTATCAAGGCGCCCCGACTTCCGTCACCGCGTTCATGGCCGTGGGATCCAAAGCCGCCAGCTTCGGCGCATTCCTCCGTGTGTTTGTGGAGGGGTTGGGCGGAGTCAAGGCCGATTGGTCCGCCATCTTCCTCTTACTCTGTCTTGCCACCCTCGTCGTAGGCAACATCGTGGCTCTGGTGCAAACGAACATCAAACGGATGCTGGCCTATTCAAGCATTGCACACGCCGGCTATGCCCTGATCGGTGTCGTCGCCGCCGGACGCACTGAGCACTCGTCCGGCATTGCCAGCGTGCTGCTCTATATCGCCCTGTACACATTCATGACGTTCGGAGCATTCGCCATTGTCGCGATGCTGCGAAAAGGCACGCTTGAAGGTGAAGAGATCGAGGATTTCACGGGCTTGGCCAAACGCCATCCTCTCCCGGCACTGCTGATGCTGGTTTTCATGGTATCTCTGGCGGGTATTCCCCCGACTGCGGGTTTTATCGGGAAATTGTACGTCTTCAGATCCGCCGTGGAAGCCGGCATGGCCTGGCTGGCGGCCATCGCTCTCCTTTTTGCGGCGATCTCAGCCTATTATTACCTTCGGGTCGTCATGGTCATGTATATGCGGGATCCTATTGAGGGAACGGACCCTGTCCCGCGGTTGGTGATGTCCCCGACTCTTTCCCTCGTGCTGGCCTGCGCGGTCGCTGGAGTGGTGATCTTCGGGATCTATCCCAACCCACTCGTCAATCTCGCCCTGCAAGCGGTGTCGACGCTGAAGTAAGGCCATCCATACTCTGACTAGTTGCTGGCAGGATCGTATGCATGTCGTTCGCTTCCTGAGTGAGGCCGTCACATCGTTTTTACGCCACGGATGCCCCAGCCTTGCGGCAGCGTTGGCGTTCTTCTCGCTGCTCTCATTGTTTCCCCTCGTCTTTCTCCTCTTGTATGGCGTCGGGTTCCTCGTGAGCCAGAACGTGATCGGCGAGCAGTTCATGCTCGGTTTCCTCAAAGGATTTCTACCTTCGTTGGGTGAACGATTGGCGGAAGAGCTCCATCGGATCAGTTCATTGGACAGTGTTCGGTGGATTGTGCTGCTGTCATTCTTCTGGTTTGGTGGACTTGTGTTCTATGAGCTCGATTATGCGCTGAATGTCGTGTTTCAGAGCACGCAAAAGCGCCACCCGCTTATTTCCACTGCAATTTCCATCGCGCTGCTGGGATCCACGGGCCTGTTACTCTTCACGTCCTATGTGGCCACTCAAGCCATTGCCTTCTTGACCGCCTATGCTCCTCGGCTCTGGGGATTGGATCTAGTCGCCTTAGCCGCACACGACTTTCATCTGACCTACACACTCCCCTTTGCGCTTGCATTCCTGACGGTCAGCCTGCTGTATCGTCTTGTGCCCCGACGTCGTCCACGGTGGAGAGACGCCATGGCCGGCGCCCTCACGTTCGGTCTGCTGTGGGTTGCAGCCAAACTCTTATTCATCAATTATGGAGATTTTGCGACGGTCTATGCGCGGCTTTATGGGTCGTTGCTCGAAGTCGTGCTCTTGTTGCTCTGGGTTTATTATTCTGCGGGGCTCCTGCTCTTCGGCGGCATCATTGCGCACAATCTGAAACGGATTGCCTCGCCAGCACCCCAAAACCCCAGTTGATGGCCGACAGCGACAATGCTGCCGCAACCGGAACGAAGGTGACTGTCGCCGTTCAGCGGATAGGGTGGCTACGAAGCTGCAGAAAATGCACGAGGGCTGACTGCGTCACGAGTCCGACAATTTCTCCGTCCTGCACGACGATGAGTTGATCCCATCCCTCACGAGCCATACGCCCCATCGCTTGAATCGCCGGAACATCAGGCGAGATGATCATCGATTCTGAAAAGGGACGCATCACCTGATCGACCCGACGCCAGGACCACGTCTCCGCCGGGACCGCCTGAATATCGGGTACGGTTACGAGTCCGATCAAACGTCGATCTTCCACCACGGGGAATCCCCCGTATCCGTAGGCCTGGAAATACCGATTCACAGCCTCATCAAGCATGGTCTGGGCTGGAATCGACACAACCGTCCTCACCATCATATCTTGAATCCTGATCGTCGAGATGGACTGCCGTAATGTCGCTTGTCGTCGGCTTGCCAGCGCCGCGATGTAGAGAAAGATGCCGATCAGCGCCAGCCATCCTCCCGTCCACACCATCGACGCATCCAGCTCACCGGTTGCCGCCTGCCGGATTCGCAGCAGCCCCCACAGCACGAAGATCACACCAAACCCGAGGCCTGCCGCTGCAGCTTGTTTTGTCGCGCGATAATAATCCTTCCCCCAGGCCCACAGGCCCGCGCGCAGGATTCGCCCTCCGTCCAGCGGAAACCCAGGAATGAGATTGAACACCCCGAGCTGGAGGTTCCCCATTCCCAGCAAGAGTCCGAGCATGACTACCCCACGGAGCGCCTGTTCCTGTTGAATCGCCTCAGCCAGAGCGACAATCGCCAAGCAGCCCCCGCTGATCACGAAACTGACGATCGGTCCAGCGATCGCAATGAGAAACTCTGCCTTGGGGACGGGGCTCTGCGCGCACGCGCGACCCCGCCAAAGAGAAACAACGTGATCTGCTCAATCGGAATCCGGTAGTACAGTGCGACGTAGGAATGTCCCAGTTCATGCAGAAGGACGGACAGAAAGAGGAGCGCCGCCGCGACGGCTCCCATCACCCAATAGCGACCAGGACTGAGTCCGGGGAGAGTCTCCGGCAGATAGTCTGTTGAGAGCGTCCACGTGGCGAGGAGAAACACGAGAAACCAGGACGGATGGATTCGAATGGGAATGCCCAACGCCCGGCCGATTTCCCACGAACGCATCTGCATATCGCACACCGTAACAGCGGAACGGGGAAGGGGTCAATCTTCTCCCTCTGTTCATGTATACTAGCCTTGATGAGACGACTGGTTCCAACACATGCACTGTTGTACCTGCTCTCCCTCATAGCCCTTGAGCTGACGCCCTCGACTCCAGTTTTTGCCCAAGTCATCACTGCTGGTTCACCTCACTGTCCAGGTGTAGCCCTGACATTCGATCTCTGTCCCGTTCGAAGGGATCCGGCTACGGTCAGCCGTCATGGATTATCTGATTACCCATCGCATCCCCGCCACGTTCTTTATGTCCGGTAAGTGGATGGCCAAACACGAATCGGAGTGGAACAGCTTCTGGGCTTCGATTTTTCGGAAGTCGCACGCATGGTGATGTGCACGCCCACTTCCCATGCACTATGCCGACGAACAGCGTACCGAGATCTTAGGCCCCGTCACACTGCTCCAGGAAGCACTACGGCCACCAAGCCAGACCTTTCGCCCGCCGTACGGCGAATACAATGACTGACGGACGGCCGTGGTCAAGCTGCTCGGCCTGCAGTTTATCCAACTAACATTGAATCAGGGCGTCCGGACCCACCCCTTTCCTGCAAAGCAAATTTTCACCAGAGTTTCCAAACGCGTAAAACCCGGGAGCATCATCGTGTTTCATGCCAATGGAAAGGGCAAGCAGACTCGACAGGTGATCGAGCACCTCACGCGTGAGGCTCTCCTGCCAAGAAACTTTCCCCGCCCGATGACCGTGAACGACCGATCGGATTGTACATCCCAGACCCCATGACGACGTCGGCCATCAGAACCATGGTGCCGGACCATCGAAGGCGGTTATCCAGCTATTGAGTGACTCTGAACCATGGAAACACGCTTGGTCACGGGGATGATTGGAGCCGTATTTTCTGTCCTCTGCCTGGAGGCCGAGATCGCTATATCGCTGAACGTGACGGACAAAGTCGCAGGCGTTGCGATCGTGAAGCAAAAGGTTTCTCGGGTGACTACCTCGAACTCTTAGGTGTCGCCGTCTGGGCTCGTCAGAAGGGAGTCGGCGGGTCAACTCTCGACGCACATTGAAGTCCTGGCGTTCCAGAGAACCAAGAACCTGTTTGCCTGCGTGTCAGTTTCAATGAACCAGCTCGGGCGTTCTACAAGAAACAGGGCTACCCTGGAAATCGGCCCATGCCGAATTTTGATTCCTGGCAGCGCCGAGATCTCCGTAGAAGACGGCGGACCCGCGAGAAAGAGCTGATGGCTACGCAAATGGCACAGAAAGATACATTCCGTGATTCCAGTCCCTACCATTGGCAATATGCTATCCGCTATAAGCTCCTCTCATATGAAGATCACCAAGCTGCTCCATACCCGCATGCGGGTCAGCGACCTGGATGAACCATCCAGTTTTATACAACCGTGCTGGGTCTTGAGGTCATCGAACGGAAAACATCTCCTCGTGGATCACACCTTGCTTTCCTAAAGGTGCCCAACAGCGACGAACTGATCCAGCTCACCAGTTTTCCTCCTAGCGGGCCGGTGACAGTCCAGGAAGATCTGTCCATCTGGCCTTCCAAGTACAATCTCGAGCAGACGATCGCCTTGCTCAATGCCAAGGGCATCAGGATTACCGATGGCCCGACAACAACAATTCTTCCAGGAAGCCGGTTTATCTTCATCGATGTGCTTAACGGCTACGAGATTGAGCTGATCGAACGGCCGGCAGGCGTGAAGATTGTCTAGTGATGGTCATCGGTCAACAGTTATTTGTCAGTTCCCATCAGCCGGAGTTCCAGGTTTCTTACCTTCACGGTTTCATGTTGTGCAGATTTCTCCCGACTATTGACCAGTGACCTGAAACCGTCAGTACCCAGCCCCCGCTTCACATTTCACGAACAAGGAGATACGGAGGAGAAGAATGAAAAACGGGTTTTTCCGCGGGCACACGGCTGGGAAACGATTACGTGGCGATGGACCCCAAGGAGCCTGACCTTCAAACTCTCGCCCAAGAACAAAGAAATCAAGGCCATTTGTGACCGCAATTGGGGACTGGGCAGCGATGGGATTCTGGCCTTAGTCCCTCGAAAAAGGCCGATTTTGGCTTGCGCATCTTTAACCCAGACGGCAGCGAAGCAGAAAAGTCAGGGTAATGGACTTCGTATTTTCGCCCGCTACCTCCATGCAACCGGAATACCAAGAAGAAACACTTCACGGTCGATACGAAAGGTGGGACTCGTCACGATCACCCTCCATGTGGACCGGCATGGCGATGCCAGCACCTGCAACCGTTGAGATGGGCTCCGCCACCTTCAAGCCTGATGGCCCTTCCCTGCACGCTCGATGTGCCAGAGTTGATTCAGCAACCAATTATAGTGGCCGAGCGAAATCTGACGTTTACCGGCGTGAGTGTGGGGATCCTCATCGTGTCGCTTTTTAGCCAGCTGGACCACCTTGGACTCGTGAAGAGCCTTGACCCTTGGACCGGCCTTGAAGAACCATAGCCTCTTTCCCAACGAACGAACGTGCAACTGGCCGTTCCAACCGGACCAAAAGAAATCTTCATTCTGATTTGGGAACGTGGAGCCGGGGAGACACAGGCCTCCGGTTCATCATCCTGCGCGGCAGCGAGCGTAGCGGTACGTCTCGGACTGGAAAAGAGCCCTGTGACGGTGAAGATGCCGGGAGGCACGCTGAATATCGAGGTGGCCTCTGACTTTAGCCTCACCATGAAGGGTCCGTTTGCGGAAGTGGCGCGAGGCGCCTTGAGCCCGTCGTTTGTCCGTTCGCTGCGACGAAAAGAGATCACGGAAACTGTGGTCTATGGTTAACGGGTGACGTCCGAATGGCTCACGGCATATTGGGTAATGGCTGATCGCAAAAATGGAAAAGAGGAAATAGAACGGGTCGAGAAGATGCCTGTTTTTCAGCCTGCATGGCATTAACCTTGAGCATTGAGAAGAATTCGCGTGCCTTTGCACCTGACTTCAATGGCTTCGCAGTCAGATGTTGCGTTCATCTGAGTCTTGGTCTGCTGCGAATATGACCGAAGTGTTTCACTCCCAATACAGCACGGAATACCTTCAGGCTTTGTATCGGTGCCGTCGTGAGGGACAAGAAACGATGACGCATGTGCGCTACGCAATGGCTATCAAGCAAATGTCTGATGAGAAAGGATTTGGGACTCTCCAAAGGGTACGACAGCGCTCTTACTCAACTGGCAAGTGTCATTGCAAGCATTGAACGCAAGATCCGTGAGCGTGGAAAAGCCAAGGCCGAGCGTCCCTCAGACTCCTCTTGACTGATCGACCATTCTCCATCGACCATATACCATTGACCATGCATCCCACTACCGCCCTCCAATCCAAACTCGCCCATCTACCGGAGAGTCCCGGCGTCTACCTGTTCAAGAACGAACAACGAGACATTATTTACATTGGGAAAGCCGCAGTACTCACCGACCGGGTCCGATCGTATTTCCAGAAGAGCGCCGACCATAGCCCCAAGACCAGTCTGCTCGTCAGTCAGGTGGCGGATCTGGAAACGATGGTGACTCGATCAGAGCTCGAAGCGCTGATTCTCGAAAGCAACCTGGTCAAGCGCCACAAGCCCCGCTTCAACGTCGTGTTGCGGGACGACAAACAGTACCCCTATGTGCGGCTGCCGATCAAGGATGACTTTCCTCGACTGTCGATCGTGCGCCGCGTGCAAAAAGACGGAGCGCTTTACTATGGCCCCTATACCCCAGCGAACGCCCTGCGAGAGACGTTGAAAGTCATCAAGCACGTCTTTCCGCTCGCCACCTGCACGATCGACATCGATGGCACCGCCGACCGCGCCTGTATCGAGTTTGAAATCAAACGATGCATGGCGCCTTGCACGGGGAATCAGTCGAAAACCGAGTATCATCAGATCGTCAAACAAGTCCGTCAGTTTTTGGAAGGCCGAGACCACGAGTTGCTGGACGATCTTCGGGCACGCATGGAGGCCGCAGCGGACCAGGAGGAATTCGAGGAAGCCGCACGGTTACGCGATCGCCTTTTTAAGATCGAACGGATGCTGGAGAAGCAACGGATCACGCAGACCTCAGCCGCTGATCAAGATGTGATCGGCCTCTCCAGGCAAGGCGCAGCCGTCGATCTCCAAATTCTGTTCGTACGCGGCGGCCTGCTGATCGGTCGGAAAGATTTCTTCTGGCCTCAGTCGGCTGATGCGTCGGACGAGGAGCTCGTCCGCTCAGCCATTGAACAATTCTATAACAAGGATGGGCAACCCCCGAGAGAGCTGCTCATCCCAACCGACCTCGAAGACGCGGTACTGATTCAGCAATGGCTATCCGAGAAGCGAGGCGAATCAGTTCGTGTCTGCTCGCCAGAGCGAGGCACCAAACATCAACTCGTCCTCTTGGCCGAGGAGAATGCGGCTTCGGCAGTGGCTAATCATTTACGTGACGAAGAACGTGACCGGCAAGCCGGTGAGGAACTGAAGCGGATGTTACGACTGGATCAGCCCCCACGTCGCATTGAAGGATTCGACATCTCCAATACGATGGGAAACCAATCGGTCGCATCGATGGTCGTCTGGGAAGACGGGCAGATGAAGAATGCCGACTATCGGCGGTTCAAGATCCAAACCGTCGTGGGCGCCAACGACTTTGCCAGCATGAAGGAAGTGGTCACACGTCGCTACGGCGAAGCCAATGGTGAGTCTGGTCGAACGATGGAGAACCTGGCCCAACCCGATCTGATTCTCATCGACGGCGGATTGGGTCAACTGGCGGCGGCGCTCGAGGGACTCAAAGCAGTTGGGCAACAGGGCATACCGATCCTCGGATTGGCCAAGGCCCGTGACGATAAGGACGAGCGTGTGTTTCTGGCGGGGAGAAAAAATCCCATCGCGCTCAAGCCGCAATCTCCCTCCACCCACCTGCTCCAACGCATTCGCGATGAAGCCCATCGCTTCGCAATCACGTTCCATCGGAAGCTGCGCGGCAAAGCGCTGGTCGGCTCCAAACTCGATCAAGTCATCGGAATCGGGGAGCTACGACGTGATCGACTTTTGAAGCGATTCGGCAGTCTTGAACAATTGGCCTCAGCCAGCGATGAAGCTCTGCGGGAGGCTGGACTAAATATGGAAACCGTTGTGAACCTCCGCAAAGTACTTGCCCAGTGACGGTATCCGTCCTGAACCGCTTCCTAGAAGAGATATCGCAAACTGAACGTTCCAAGGTGCACAAACGCGTGGTAGGTCCCATCCACGGTGGGATTCACATTGCCGACGATTGTCCGCGACTCATAGAACCATTCCTGATACGCCAGATCGAGCCCGATTCCTTTCGGCCAGAAGGCCGAGTTCCCGCTGCAAGGAATCAGCCCCAGAAATCGACCGCTTCCTTTACACAGAAAACCCGCTCCAAGGGACAGGGTATGGGCGGGCAATGAAATGAT
>JAMXAU010000142.1 GCA_024281365.1 Nitrospira sp. | reverse complement strand
GAATGGACAGGTCGGTGCCGCCGCTGTGCCAAGTGGAATACACTCACGGCCCTCCCCTGGATCGAGACCAGTCAGGTCTCGACTAACCCAGAGAAACAGCCCTCTCCCAGCCCGTCTGTACCCTACCAAGGCATTGCTTCTCCGTTTGAAACCGTGTAGGTTTCCCGCCAGTATCTGCTGCTTGCTTGAGCAGACGAGGCTGCAATCCCTTGCCCCTGTCATTGAACAGACGGTAATCTCAACAGATCATCTGTCGTATCATTTATTGAGGAACCTATGACCTACATGATGTTGGCGGATAAAGCGCTCCATGACGAACCTCTGACCAGAGAAGAATGTCACTCCGTGTTGACTGCTCCAAACGACGACCTACTCGCGCTATTACATGCAGCTTTTCAGGTTCGATCAAAATACTTCGGCCGAACCGTGCGCCTCCAAATGCTGCAGAACGCCAAGAGCGGAGCCTGTCAGGAAGATTGCCATTACTGTTCACAATCCTCGATCTCAACGGCACCGATCGAACGGTACAATCTGCTTCCGCAGAAACAGATGATGGAGGGTGCCAAACAAGCCGCCGCCTCCAAGGCTCAGCGCTACTGCATCGTCATCAGCGGACGAAGCCCCTTGGATCGAGAGATCGATGAAATCGCCGGAGCGGTCCGTTCCATCAAGCAGGAGGTTCCGATTCAAATCTGCTGTTCACTCGGCTTAATGAGCGAATCCCAAGCCAAGCGCCTCAAAGCCGCCGGTGTCGACCGGGTCAATCACAACCTGAATACCAGTGAAGCCTTTCACGCATCGATCTGCACGACTCATACCTTTCAAGACCGACTGGCAACGATCAAGAACGCACGCGCAGCAGGATTAGAAATCTGCTCAGGCGGCATCGTCGGCATGGGCGAGAATGACGAAGACCTAATCGAGCTGGCTACGGCCTTGCAAGACGTCAAGCCGGACTCCATTCCCTTGAACATGCTCACCCCAGTCTCCGGCACCCCATTCGAACAGGCCGACAACCTTACGCCTCAACGGTGTCTGAAAGTGCTCTGCCTCTTCCGGTTCCTGCATCCTCGGACGGAAATCCGCATCGCCGGCGGCCGCGAACATAACCTGCGCTCGCTCCAACCATTGGCTCTCTATCCGGCTGACTCCGTCTTCGTGAATGGTTATTTGACGACTCCAGGCGCACCGGCGCCAGAGGTCTGGGGCATGATTGAGGATCTGGGGTTCACCATCGAAGTGGATTATCAGCAACCAGTGGCTGGTTGATTGTAGCGGTGTGCGGTTGACCAGACTTGCTCCGCAGCTGCTGGAGAGAGCCCATGAAGACCAAGCGACAGACGGAGAATACGCGATTCGTGCAAGGGGTTGGCCGTGCACTTCGTCGAGCAGCGAAAGCAGCTCGCAAAACCGCCAAGATGTATGGGACACCGATCTACGTGTGGGAAAACGGGAAGGTGGTGGCGAAGAAACCGTGAACCGCGTAACTACCGTCCACGGAAACGTGAATTATTTCAAACTCAACTCATTGAAACTTGAACAACGGACGATCTGCTCTTAACCTGACTTCCACGATTCAAGATCCAACCTATATGGTCACTTTAACTTTACAATAATTCACGACTAAGACAGTCACGGCTTGTTGCCGACATCAAGGTTAATTGTGTTCGGGGCCATTTGGGTAAACCCTGATGCTCACTGAAATTCCGGTGCTGCGTAAACGCTGCGAGCAAAGCCTTGAGTTCCTGTGACTCTGGATTACTGGTTCCAACTTCAGTACCTGGAAACCAGTGACCATTACCCATGAAACGTATCGTCTATCCTCTTATCATCTCCCTTTGTGTAACGCTTGTTCCAGATCCCATGCAAACTCAGCAGACTCGCTATCACTATCCAGAAAAGCCAATGGCCGATTTCACCCTCGGAATCTACCGATAATACTTCGACAAGTTTACCAAACTGAGATGAGGAAAATACGCCATCTCTCTCTTATTCTTTCTTTTATTTCTGAGACATCCGCGACAAGAGAGTCCAGAGATCGCAGCTGCTAACTGTGTCGGAATCTTTCTTTGTATTCGTCTACCCACCGCCAGCTTTTGCATTGTTAGCTGCCACGAGAACAGCCAATGCTCTCAGTTTCACTTCTGCCTCTTGAAACCTCAATAGAAATTCTCATGGACCTCCTTCGAGGCACCACTGGCTGCCTTCAATTGATTACACATCGAAATTCTGTGATTATCCAATATTTGAGTTAGGTCTGTGGCTCCCTAACAAGCTGGGGTTCCCAAACAACCTCACCCACCTTAACATCAATTCCCGGTTTCATTGGAAGCTGGAAGCCCTTAACGTCTAGTTTAGAATCGGAACATTCCACTACGATAGGAGTGCAATCAGGTAGCGATGCACAACCAAAAAGGCCAACAAGGACCAATCCCATTAGAATGCCTTGAATGCAGAGACGATTATGGCTGTTCAGATTTACCTTACAGTCGACTTCTGATCTACTGGTCACTGATTCTGTTTCCGACACATTTGTGCCTGATGGGGGTGGATCTGTCACCTCAGGTTGTCAGCAAGCCCTGCGATATGAACCAACCGTCAACGCTATCCTCCTAAGGATTGACGTACTATAGAAGCGAGCTACAATGTACCTGTGCAGAATCAAATCACCAGTTCTTGGCGAAAAAGTTCTCGGTGTTGTGAATTTTACACTGATAAGCAAGGTAAAGAGTGGGCATTCCTCCGCTGAGGTCATTTACTGGCTGGCATGGCGATTGACTTATCGCACCAATCGCGTAGCTCTTCAAGGAGTAACAGGTGGTCAGTAGGCACGACGAATGGTGGTACCGGCTGGTCATATGCGAGCTGCTAAAAACCCTGTTAGGAGTTCCGTTGCTTTGCATTCGCTTAATCGAGCAATAGAGCGCATACCATTGAGCCACCATCCCGGTCACAAGGAACCCAGTGTGATCTGCAACCAATGGAAGTCAGGATGATAGAGTCCGTACGTACCGATGACGAAACCCACGAGGATATTCTTGTACCCTCTCCGGTAGTCAACAGTAATGTACTCAACTCGGTAAGAACCGATTGGCCAGTAAGCCGCTCGTAATCCAGCAGGGCTGGACAACCTGATGACACGGGGCTACGATGTGTACGACTATCCCTTGTGAGGATTAGTGATGAATGAATTGATCTTCATTGTCGAAGAAGCTCCCGAGGGCGGCTTTGTTGCGCGCGCACTCGGTCAGTCAATCTTTACCGAATCCGACACTCGGGCTGAACTGCCTGAAAAGGTCAGGGACTCAGTCCGCTGTCACTTTGAGAAAGAGAAGAGGCCAAAGGTTATTCGCCTTCACCATGTCCGCGAAGAAGTCATTGCCATATGAGGCTTTTCCACCATCTGACTGGAGACGATCTGCCCACACCTTCCCCAGCTCGGTTATTCAATCACGATTCGAATCCATGACCCGAAACCGGACTTCATCCACATAAGAATAGGCAGAAGTCTGTTCTCCCGCGAAGAGGCCGCAGCGATAGATGCCAGGAGACCAGCCACTTTTCGGCGGGGTGAGGAGAAAGTAGCCGGAGCGATCATTTGTGGTCGTCATGACGCGATCCTGGACCATCGTCTGTGGATCTTCGGTCATGTCACGAGTTTCGACTGAACACCGTGCGGTCAGCGGGACTGCGTGGGGAATGAATCCGATACCAACCGGAAGACTAAATAGATTTCTGGTTGAGTAGTGGGGAATGTGTCCCCCGGATTCAATGGGATGAACTCGTGAGCCCCACCGGTTGGGAAATCATCGCGCACGACTTTGGTCGCCGGAATCACGAACCGAAACCAGCTGAAATCGGCGTCCCGTCCGGCGATCGCCACTCCGGTTTCTAAGGTCTTCTGGACTTTGATCTTTCAATGGCCTTCGCATAGAGAGCCTCCTCCGAGAGCACGGCTACCTGGGTTCCTGAGTCCTTCACCCTCTTATCCTCTTCCTCCTTCAACTTCACCAGCTCAGGAACATGAGGCTTCACCCTATCGAGCCACCGAGCATCTTGTCCTTTGCCAGCACACGGGTACCGGCTGGAAACGGGACATCCTTATTCGCCTGTTCAAACTCCACGGCTGCGTCATACAGCAGTTGAAAATGGATGAAGGCATCGTCCCACCGCTGTAACTGCACATAACACTGTCCCATCCGGTATGTCGTATCCGCAAAATCCTCCTCGCTTGGATTGAGATTGGAGATATTGCCGAATACGGCGATCGCCTCCTCGCAGCGATCTAATTGCATCAACGTTAGGCCCAATTGATGGGTGGCGATAGGATCACTGGGGTTGAGCACCAGGAGCTTCCGATACAGTGGTTCGGCCTCCTGATATCGACCAGCCTCGAACAGGTTCCAGGCATCCGACCGAATGGCAGCCCATTCCTTCAGTTGAGTCGCAGTAGCCGCAGGCGTCAACGTGGGACTGAATCGTCGCCCTCGCTCCATCGACTCATACAGTTGTGCGAGTTGATTCTTGGCCGGCATCTCAAGAGGAGAACCAGGTGCAGCATGTTCCAGCACGTACTGAAGATCGGCATCCGCGCCCTGATAATCCAGCACATCGAAGCGGGCACGAGCCAAAGCAAGGCGCCAGCCCAGGAACTCCGGCATCAGCTCGACCGCCCGTTTATAGGATTCCAGCGATTCCTCCAAGCGATCGATCTTGCGGAGCTCCTGCGCCAGCCGCCAGTGGGCCAGTGGATTCTTGGCATCAACCTGCGCGATGGAACAAAGCTCAGCAATCGCCTCCGCGTCCTGCCCCCACCGAACCAATACCGCCCATTTCGCCCAGTGCACATCGAGCGCAGCAGGCTCCACCGCAAGAACTCGATCGTAGGCCTGAACGGCTTCTTTCGGGTCACGAAAGGTCGAAAGAATATCACCTCGCAATTTATGGAGGACAAGCGCTTGTGGATCATCCTGAATCCCTTGGTCGATCAGTTCAAGTGCGGACGTCACCGCCCCACTTTCCCAGGCCGCCTTGGCCTGTGCTATGACCGTTTCCACTGAGCGGACGGACGAGTCTTCAGCATCCGTTGGCTGCGCAAAGCCAAGCACGAGGGCAGACAAGCACTCTCGATAGGTGAAACGGTAACTGATTTTTCACAGCCCACACGCCAGATCTCATGGATCAACTTCAACCAATAAGGTGAGCATCGGATCGACCTTCACTATATCAAGAAGCCACGCATTGGCGAAATGAGCCACGGTCGACTCAATCACTTGACGGACAGGCAAGAGCACCGTAAGGTGCCGCGCCATGTACCGTAAACGATCTGGCCTATATCCATGACCAGGGGTATTCGTTGCCGGCAAAAGAGGCTGCGTCCTTTATTGTTGAACTATTGCAAGCAAAAGAGCTACGGACAGGCCGTATTCTCGATACCGGCTGTGGCAGTGGTCACTCAACAGCTGTGTTTGCCAAGGCCGGCTATACCGTCATCGGATAGATCGCTCTCCGGCAATGATCCGCTTGGCCAGGCGTCGAGTGCCGCGCGGCACGTCAGAGATCAGCTCACGATTGACACACGCCAAGGGACCATGGGACGCGATCGTGGTCATCGGAGAGGTAGTCAATTATCTTCCTTCTCGCCAAGCGGCCAGTACATGATCCGCAGAACATTTGAGACACTTCGTCCTGGTGGATACTTGGCTCTCGATATCCGAACGCCTCCTCCGCCTGATGACCCAGGAGTGGACCAATGGGCAAACCGGAAAGGATTGGGCTGTTATCGCAACCAGCCGTGTTGAACCAGCGCAACAGCAGCTGACGCGAACGATCACAATGTTCCGCAAAGTCCGCGGTCAATGGCGCCGTGGAAAAGAAAACCCACCGGCAACGGTTGTATCACCCTGTCGAGGTTCTCCACTGGCTACGATCCGAAGGGTTTCGCGTGCAGATGCGATGTGGATATAGACGAACTCAGATTTCTCCCGGTGGAAAAGTCTTTATTGCCCGAAACCGCTCAGCGAGATAAGGATTTCGCGGAATCAATTCCCAGATTTGGGGAGAGGCAACTCACGGCAATCCCGAGCCCTTGTTTCACAGTGGGAAACGCTCGTGCGCCAGCAATAGTGAGCTCCAGTTCCTCGTAAACTGTTGTTCCAAATCGCGTTTCAATCTCATACCGGGCCGTTTGTTCAGATCCGTTCCCGGTGAGCACCCGTCAGTGAATTGCACAACGGAAAAAGCGACTCCGACAGGGGCAGATACTCCAACCCAGACCGTCTGGACTATCTGTAAGGTGCCATCCCCTCGTCGAGCGCGACATTTACCGCCATTTGTAAACAGGAAGCGCGATCTTCATGCTGTGAGGTCACAATCCTTACCGCATGGGCCAACATCGGATCACACGCGCCGCGATGATCGGCGAGAGGCGGTATCAGCAGGAGCTTGACCGATCCAGAAAAGGAGGCCTCCCCCAGCAGGCTTCGATCGGCCACAGAACCCTCGGCGTTCGTTGATGGTCCGTCGAACACCCCGGATGAAGACCGTTCGCATGAAACACGTTCCTTCCTTGCACTGCCGTAAAGAAGGCCTGGATGCGATGATCACACCCAGGCCATCGGCCTCGTTGCTTATTGATCTGAATCGAGACCGGCACCGGATTCGACACAATGTCGTATACCGGTGAAAATTTGTAAGCGCTTCCAACTGTTCTGCGGACGCATCCGATTTGATCGTGAAGCTGGCTCGGATTTGTTTATATCCTTTCGGACTTGCTCGGACAGTCCGAGGAAGCCCTGCAAGTCGAGATCGCCCTCCAGTTTTGATTCGATCGACTCAATAGAAATGCCGCGCGCTGCAGCATGGTAGACCAGCGAAGTCGTCAGGCAAGCGGCTAACGCATGGAGGACGAACTCTCCACCGGATTTGCTCCTTGATCCTTCCCGAGCAATACGTACGGCTCGTCGGCATCGAGGACGAACGACTTCGTCCTGCTTGTATCCTCTTGACCTGCGCCAAAGAACCCCTTGATCGTTGATCGATTGTGTCCGCCGCTGATCCATCTATGACGGCCCGGAACTCTGAGGTTCCCAAGCTTGGGTTCTGCTGGACCGCCTGAACTGTCTGCCCCAAACGCTCCACATCAACGCCATTGATTACTCCGCTCATCGTTGCCTGTGACATATGAATTCCTCCTTCTCGCTGACATTGGTTATTGACCTGTTGCCGAAAGAAAAAGCCGGTCGGCACTCCGGCATATCAATTCCAGTTCATCTCTGCACCCGTTCAAGCCACAAGTGCTGGAAGGCCGCCACACGATGGTATGACGGTCTGGCTTGAAAAGAACGTGCGCATGACAAGGTCCCACGATAACGGCCACCGACGGTTCCATGACGCCAAGGACAATACGCGCGCCAGAAAGCAGTACCCGATCACGACCCTGGCACTGGTACCGACGAGTTGGACCCAGTGAATCCATTGGAGTGGTTCCCACCATCCGGCAAGCAACAACCCCAAATAAGCAGACCCGTACCTGCACGGGAAACGACGTGACGTCTCGCGTCAGCGAGATCACATGGCCAATCTGAACGGCACACAAGGCCATCGCCAGATACAATCCTTCCACCATCCCATGAGACTGGTTGCAAGTAATCCCACCGTCATGAGCCAGTACCACCATTACCAAGATCTCGAGTGGTTGCCATCGTCATCCTCCTCCTGATGCGTATGACTGCGCTGCAATACCGTGAGAGCAGCATTGATGCCAGGGTGGCAACTTCGAGAAACCGATGGAATATCAGGGAGATTGGAGCGAACAAGACAAATCGAGCCGCTCGCGAGATTTCACAACTCGTGAAATCTCACGAGAGGATTTGTGAAATATCGCAAGTCTGTCCGAAGACAACCACAAGGGGGTGAGGTGAAAGAGACGTGACAAGTCAAAAGAATATATGTTTAACGGGGTTTCTGAATCTTCAACGCTTTCATGCGCGATGAGAGTGTCGAGGCATTGATTCCGAGCAATGATGCGGCGCCCTGTGCACCGGCCACTTTCCACTTGGTAGTTTCAAGGGCTCTCAGGATATTGGCTCGTTCCAGTTCCTCGAGTTCCTTGGCTGAAAGAATAGCGCCAGGAAAAGATGCTGGCCTGTTCGCTGAAACTCCCGGGGCGGAGGGCACCTCTGGTAACGCTCGATCGAGGTTGAGCTTTGCCGGCTATCTGCCGTGATGACGGCTCGCTCGATCACATTCTGGAGCTCTCGCACATTCCCGGCCAATGAACTAAGGTTTGAAGCCGACGAGCCTCACTGGCGGTCAAAGGCGCAAGGGTCCGTCCCATCTTCCTTGCGAACCGTTCGGCAAAGACGGAGGCTAGACGCACGACATCGTCGCCCCGCTCACGGAGCGGTGGCAACCTGACTGGAAACACATTGAGTCTATAATACAGGTCTTCGCGGAAAGTGCCTTGCTTGACCGATGCAGCAAGATCCCGATTGGTTGCGGCCAGTACCCGTACATCGACTTTCCTGGTTCTCGAACTGCCGACGGGATCGAATTCTCCCTCTTGGAGCGCGCGCAGCAGCTTCGCCTGTAGCTCAAGCGGCAATTCGCCGACTTCGTCGAGAAAGATGGTCCCCCCGTCGGCGAGAGCAAACCGGCCGTCTCGCTTCTTGGTGGCCCCGTAAAAGCACCAGGCTCGTGACCAAAGAATTCGCTCTCGATTAAAGTTGCCGGGATGGCAGCACAATTGACAATGACCAACGGCCGTTCACGCCGGCGACTGGCAGCATGGATAGCCCGTGCAACCCAGTTCCTTGCCGGTGCCGGTTTCACCCATGTGACAAGGACCGTCGTGTTCGTCGCTGCAACTTGGGCGATGTCGCGAAGTACCTGTTGAAGGCCTGGCTCTCACCGACTAGCGTCCCGTTTGGATGCAAGGCCTGCAATTCCTCACGAAGCAGTTCGGTTTCTACCGTCAGCGATTGGATTTTCTCCTCAGCCTTCACCCGATCGTGGACATTGCGCAAGATCAGTGTAAATTTCTTCCCGATGCAGTTCAAACCGGGACATGGTCGCCTCGGGCGGGAAATGAGTGGCCTCCAGGACGAAGTGCGGTGAGTCCACTTGGAGCCATCGCAACGATTGCTCCCTTTCTGGACAGCTGTCCAATTGGTCCGCCAGTGAGATCAGCCGATCGGCATCATTCGCAAACTGACCAAACGTCGAAAACTGGCTGACCACTCTGGTCCTCGCCACATTGAAAGGCTTTCTCGGTTGCGGGATTCACGCGGTGATACCAGTTGATCATCCACCACAATTCCATTGCATCGCTGACAGTCACGAGTTTTTTCTTCCCGCTCTCGAACCTCGGCTTCCGCCCGCATCCGACGTAGTTTCCGCTGTCGCACGCGCGGCAAAGATTTTGAAATCGCATGGACCCTCGGTCTCCTGAATCGTCGCCGGTCAATCACCGCCATATGGCCCAGTATCCGACCATCGGACTCTTATCGGTATGCCGATGTAACCGACCGCGTCGATAGTCTCTTACTCTGATTGTGAGGAAGTTCAGTAATACGATCAGGAAACGTAACGAGTTCTGGCTGTATCATCATCACGTGCTTACAAAACGTCTGCTATGTCTACCTCATAGTCTCTGACCGCATTTACCTCATTCATCCAAAAGCCCAGGCCGCACCACACTTCGTCTGGGAAGTATTCCGTAACCCAGGCTCCGTGCGTGCCGAGAACTCTCGGCCAGGTTTTCCACCAGTGCCGGCAAATGGTTGTCCGTTTCCGTCCCCGGTACCTTCGAGAATCACGCGCAAGGCCACATCGGTTTCGAGAAGCACCTCAAGACTCGGACGGGATCGGCCAGTGGAATAGTCATGGCATGGAAGTATGAAACGGGCGAGAGGCAGATTCAAATAGTTGATTCATTTCAGACAAAACTCCTCCCAGGATTGTCACGTGGTCGCGTTCACGACGAGCTACTATGAGGTACGAACAATGCATCCGTCTTTATCCATCTCCTCCCTCGGACTTCCTCCTGGCTCGATAGCTTGTGTTAGCCCGTCCTCACGAACAACACTCAGCTGGAGACTGTAACGTGCACCTTGTCACAGGCGGTGCCGGTGTATTCGGTTCTCACACCTGTGTCGAGCTGCTTCAGGCAGGAGCATGATGACCTCGATAACTCCGTGAACCACCAGACCACCAATCCCCCAGCGGGTACAGCGGATCACGAGAAAGCAGCTTCGTATTATCCGTGGTGACATCGGCGATCAAAGGGCACTTTGCCGGCGACAGCCCTCCGGGAAAGCGGCGCACGCGGTATCATTTCGCAGGGACTCAAAGCCGTCGGCGAGTCGGTTCAACAGCCGCTGTCCTATTACGACAATAACGTGGTCGGATCTGTACGTCTGTTGGAGGCGATGGGCATTTGTGGGGTCAAGACATTGGTGTTCAGTTCTTCCGCCACGGTATACGGCAATCCGCAACAGCTGCCGTTGACAGAAGACCATCCGCTGTCAGCAACCAATCCCTACGGGCAAACGAAACTGACGGTAGAGCACATCCTGCGTGATGTGCAACGCGGCGACACCTCATGGCGTATCGGGATTCTCCGATACTTCAATCCGGTCGGCGCGCACAAGAGTGGACTCATCGGTGAGGATCCGCAAGGCCCACCGAACAACCTGATGCCGTTCGTGGCACAGGTGGCAGTCGGCCGCCGCCCGCACCTGAATGTATTCGGTAACGACTACCCCACGAAAGACGGGACCGGTGTGCGCGATTACATCCACGTCGTGGATCTCGCCATCGGACACCTCAAGGCGCTGGAAGCGCTTGAGCGGGCGATGCACCAGGCGGAATGCCTCACGGTCAACCTTGGAACCGGAATCGGGTACAGCGTCCTGGAGATTGTCCGGGCATTCGAGCAAGCCAGCGGCAAGCCAGTGCCGTACAAGCTCGCGCCTCGCCGACCCGGTGATGTCGCGGCCTGTTATGCCGATCCCAACCAGGCGGCTGCCCTTCTCGGCTGGCAAGCGAAACGGAGCCTTACTGACATGTGCGCCGATACGTGGAAATGGCAGAGTCTCAACCCGCAGGGGTACGGCCCTCCAGGCGTCGTAACGTAATGGAGGTCAAGATTGAGGCTCAGGTTACGTGAATCCAAACTCACTGCTGGGCCTTTACATTGACCTTAGCCTATATCGGATGTATCAGCGACGACTTGCCGGACAGCCTTTTTGAGCATCCTGCTAAACCACGCTGATGGCGCCCGGTCGTCGTGCCACACGTGGGCGCCATGCTACACTGCGACTGCGATGTTCGACGTCATCCTCTATCAACCTGAAATTCCACCGAACACCGGCAATATCATTCGCCTCTGCGCCAATAGTGGCGTGCGCCTGCACTTGGTGAAACCCCTGGGGTTTTCGCTCGAAGACAAACAGTTGCTACGGGCCGGATTGGACTATCACGAATTCGCGACCCTGAGCGTCTATGAAAATTGGGCTCAGTGTGCCGAACGATTCAACCATCGCCGCCTGTTTGCCGTCTCGACAAGAAATACCCAGCGGTACGATCGCATCGCCTATGCTCAAGATGATGCATTTTTGTTCGGTCCGGAAACCCGTGGACTCCCGACCGACTTACTGGACACATTCTCAGCGGAACGACGGATTCGTCTCCCCATGCGCCCGGAGAGTCGCAGTCTCAATCTTTCGAACGCGGTCGCAGTCATTGTCTACGAGGCCTGGCGACAGATGGGCTTTCAGGACGGCCGCTGACATTCATTCCCTGAGCAGTAGAGCGCTTCATGGCCTCGGCATTCTCCCATGCCTTCGTGGCACTCACACTCGGCAAAGCCATACCGCATCGGGCGATAAAGTGGCCCCTCCTCTTGACCGGTGCAATCTGTTCGATTGTGCCGGATCTCGACGTGATCGGATTTGCTTTCGGCATTCAGTACGGTGACCTCTGGGGCCACCGCGGCATGACCCATTCCCTCTTCTTTGCCGGCCTGCTGAGCGCCGTGCTCGTGGCTCTCGGCTATCGGCAGGAATCATCGGCAACAAAAGCAGAAATCGGGCTGTATTTCTTTCTCTGCACCGCATCACATGGCGTCCTCGACGCGATGACAGACGAAGGGCTAGGCATCGCCTTCTTCTCTCCATTTGATCCTACTCGATAT
>JAMXAU010000141.1 GCA_024281365.1 Nitrospira sp. | reverse complement strand
CGGATTCAGGCCGAACGAGAGGACTTGAATCGGAAATTGCTTGAACGTTCTCGGTCGGTCGGGATGGCTGATGTGGCATCAACGGTGTTGCACAACGTGGGAAATGTGCTCAATAGCCTCAATATTTCCGTCGATGTTGCCATGCGTGCGTTGAAGCGAGTTCCGGTCGACGACATTGCCGTGATTGCCTCACTGTTGCAACAACATCGGCACGAGCTCGTGCACTACTTGTCTGAAGATGCGCAAGGGAAACAGATTCCTGCGTACCTGGTGATGCTGGCCGAATCGGTGACACAGAACCAAACACTGGTGGAAAGAGAACTCATCGGATTGAGCCGCAATGTCGACCATATCCGCCACGTGGTCAACCGGCAAGTCCACCTGGCCAGACCCGAGCGAATGATGTGTGAACCCGTACGCTTTCGTGAGTTGATGGAACAAGCTCTCGCCATTTACCGTCCGGCCCTTGATCGCCGAGGTTGTGAGATCGTTGAGCGGTATGACAAGGATCTTGAAGGGTTTTGTGATCGGCATCAAGTCTTACAGATACTGGTCAACCTGGTCAGCAATGCCCAAAATGCCATGGACGCGGTTCCGAATCAGTCCCATCGATTGACGCTGCATGTCGGCGTTGCAAAGGACCGTCCCGGCTTTGTTCGGTTTGAGATCATCGATACGGGAGTTGGGATCGCAGGCGATCATCTCCCCCGTCTGTTTACTCAGCGCTTTACCACCAGATCTGATGGGCACGGCATTGGACTCCACAGTGCGGCGCTTGCTGCCAAGAGTCTGGGGGGAACACTTCAAGCCAAGAGTGATGGACTGGGGCGGGGGGCCACCTTTATGTTGGATCTGCCGGTCATTCCCATTGAGGTTCCGATCTGACGGGAAACGTGAAGCCGGTGACCGAGACGCATCACGTTTCATGATGTACGCGGTCGACCTGCCTGCTGCGGAATCTGGGTTAATGGTTTCTCATCCAGACGGTATCGCGCTTTTCTTGCGACGCCCTATTTCACTTCTCAGACGATGCAGGGTAAGCTGAAAGGATGGCCCCTCGTGCCCGATCTCGGCTCTATTCATTCACGAAACGGTTTGTTCTTCTCCTCCTCGTTTTACTGGGGGGAGTCCTCGCCCTGTTAGGAGGCTATGGTGCCTTTCTTTCCAGCAGTTTGGCGCTGCCGAAGAGTGACGAACATCCTCCGCTCCTGATCTACGGGGCGCCGTTTTTCTTGACGCCTGGACTGCACCTTCAGGATGCGGGTCTGTTCGACCGCCTGCATCGTTTGGAATATCGGCGAGTCAATGGTCGTCCACGGGCGGCGGGCGACTATGTCGCGACCAACGAGGCCATCGACATCTTTCTCCATGCTCAAGAGGAAAGCCGGATGCCGGCTCGAGTCGTCAGATTGACACTGATAGATGGGATCGTTTCTGAGGTCCTCTCGATGCCGGATGGGCAACCGACTGCGCTGGTCTCACTCGAACCGGTGTTGATCAGCGGCATGCGTGGGGGAACCAGACAGGTTCGAGAATGGATTCCGCTGAACCGTGTGCCACCCACTCTCATTCGCGCGCTCTTGGCGGTCGAAGATCGTCGATTTTTCTCCCATGTCGGCGTTGATCCTATTGCGGTTGGCCGTGCGCTCTGGACGAACCTGACACACGGTGCCGTGGTACAAGGCGGCAGTACCTTAACGCAGCAACTTGCGAAGAACCTCTTTTACTCTCCCCAGCGCACGATCGGGCGAAAGATTCGGGAAGTCGTGGCTGCGGTGGCGCTTGAGTTCAAGTACCGCAAAGAGGACATCCTCGAAAGCTATGTCAATGAAATCTATCTCGGCCAGGCTGGGCCGGTTTCCATTTACGGCGTCGGTGAGGCGGCTCATCGATATTTCGGCAAGACCGTGGACACTCTATCGATCGAAGAGGTGGCATTGATTGTGGGGTTGATCAAAGGACCGAATGTCTATTCGCCGGTCAAGAACATTGAAAATGCCACCAAGCGGAGAAATGTGGTGCTTCGCCGACTCCGGGACGAGGGACTCTTGACGGAAGACGCATTGAAGCGTTCGCTGAATCGACCGGTGAAGGTCGTGTTGGCTCATGATGTGCTTACTGATGCACCGTATTTCGTCGATCATCTCCTTCGAGAAATCGAAGAAGGGATCAGGCAGGAGATTCCTGAGGGCGCTCGGGTCTACTCGACGCTCGATCCTCGCGCGCAGCACCTTGCCGCACAGGCCTTACAACGGGGGCTGGCCAAACTCGAAAAAACCTATCCGTCGCTGGCCGATGCGGACTCGCCGCTTCAAGGGGCGGTCGTCGTATTGGACGTCAGGCATGGTCATGTGCTGGCAATGGTCGGCGGGCGCGATTATCGCACAAGCCAATTCAACCGGGCGGTGCAGGCCCGTCGATCCGCCGGGTCTTTGTTCAAGCCGTTTGTCTATCTGGCCGGTTTTGAAGCGGCACGCGATCAAGGGGAGGCCGGGCTGACCGCCGCGACGTTATTGGCGGATGAGCCGTTGACGTTGGAGTCAGGCACGGGGTCTTGGTCGCCCCAGAATTACGACCGACAGTACCGAGGACAGGTCTCCGTTCGAACAGCGCTCGAACAGTCGCTGAATGTTCCTGCCGTTCGGACGGCTCACCGAACCGGCCTTGCATCGCTCACGAGCCTGCTCCAGGCGTTCGGCATTGCGACACCGCTTGCGGACAATCTGTCGTTGGCATTGGGGAGTTCCGCGGTTTCTCTCCTTCAGATTACGGCTGCCTACACAGGGCTTGCAAATGGAGGTGTCGTCGTCCATCCCGTAGCCCTCTCAAATCTGGTGCGGGATGGTGGGGAGACGATCTGGAGTCCGACGGTCGATCGGCGACAGGCTGCCAGTCCCCAAGGAGCCTTTCTGGTCACCTCGTTGTTGAAAGGCGTGGTGGATCATGGGACTGCCGCCAAGGCGAGAGCCATGGGGGTGCAGGGGCCGGTGGCAGGGAAGACCGGAACAACGGATGGGTATCGGGACGCTTGGTTCGTCGGCTACACCCCTGATCTTGCGATCGGCGTCTGGGTGGGGTTTGACGACGAACGCCCGATTAAACTGACCGGTGCGCAGGCAGCCCTCCCGATCTGGAGTGACTTGGCTGTGCGGCTTATTCCACGACAGCACGCAGACTTTGACCAGCCTCCCGGGATCGTCGAGCGTCGGATCGATCCGCGAACCGGCCAACTCGCCACGGCACAATGTCCGGAACATCTCACGGAGTTTTTCATCGTGGGGACGGAGCCGACCGTCTACTGCGAGGTGCATGGAGGCGGGTTTCTGGAACAGCTGAAAGAGACGTTCGGGGTCTCTCCCTGATTGCGGGTGGAACCTTCCCCCCGCTGGATTCCACAAACCGTTAGGTCTATCCAAGGTCCTCAGGTACTCTTGTAGAGGCGATTGGCCTGTACGGGGGAGGTTCCATGAAGAAGACCGGGTATGGCGACGACGGCAATATTACGCTGTTGGCGAAGGGTGTTGAGCTGAAGGGTGAAATCAGGGTCGACGGCACGGTACGTATTGATGGGCGATTGGAAGGCGACGTGCACACGAAAGGAGAGGTCATTGTCGGCGAAGACGGCGTGGTGAAAGGATCGATCCATGCCGATTCCCTTGTCAGCAGTGGACGGATCAAAGCCACGGTGACCGCGACGGGGAAGGTGCAACTCCTCAAAACCGCCATCCTTATCGGTGAAGTCCATAGCCCCACGCTGTTGATGGAGGAGGGTGCCAAGTTTCAGGGGGTGAGTGATATGGGTGTCACCGGGTGGCCTGAAGAAGCTCAGCGGTTGCCGGGCAACGTTCGCGACATGAATGCCCATCGCAACAAGCCCGTGGCGTTGATCGGGCGAGAAGTCGACCTATAGCAAACCACTTCTTCTATTCTTCCTCCTCACTGCGTTCGGTTGTCGAGCCCATGTTAGCTTGCTGAGCCTTCCCGTGACAGACGGGTTCAGATCTGCTATTTACTCTCGACCTCTTCATGAGATTGCGGCGTCGTCCATGACTCGACAACAGATCTTTTCCGTGGTGTTCTTTTCTCTCCTGGTCCTCCTGCTCTATCAGATCGGGTTGATGTTTAAGCCATTTGTCTTTTCCGCCTTGTGGGCCTGCCTCTTGGCCCATTGGGCGTTTCCTCTTCATCAACGATTGACGCACCTGTTTGCCGGAAAGGACGCGCTGTCCGCCTCGCTGTTGACCGTCGGTGCGTTGGGCATTGTGGTCGTGCCGTTGGTGGCGATGGGGGTGATGCTGGTCCGGGAAGCGAGCGGAGCCGAAGAAGCCATTCGGTCCTGGATCTCGACCGGTGGGTTGCAACGGTTGCCGGAGCAGGTCGCGGTGATTCCGTTCATCGGCGGATGGCTGAAGTCCGCGATGTCCGGTACCGGTACCCCCGCGATTTCGTTAGAGCAGTCAGTGATGACCGGGGTGAAAGAACTCAGCCAATTTCTGGTCGACGGGATGGGAGGCTTGCTGAAGAATACGTTCGCACTCGTGACGAATTTCTTCATGATGCTGCTGATTCTGTTCTTTCTCTTCAAGGATGGCCGGCAGTGGCTCTCCGTGCTCTACGACCTGATTCCAATGGAAGAGTCGCATAAGTCAAAAATTCTGGTTCGGTTGGATCAAACCATCCGTGCGGTGGTCAAGGGGATGTTGGTGACGGCCATCGTTCAGGGACTCCTGGCAGGGATGGCCTATCTCGCACTTGATGTGCCGTTTCCGATCGGGCTGACCGCGCTCACGGTCGTGCTGGCACCGATCCCATTCGGGGGGACCGGGTTAGTCTGGGGACCGGTGGCTCTGTACCTGTTCTGGATGGGGACGACGGGAAAAGCCCTCATCATGCTGGTCTGGGGCATCGGTGTCGTGTCGATGGTCGATCAATTTCTTCGGCCCTGGTTGATCGGTCAGGATGTTGAGATTCCGGTCTTGCTGCTTGTGCTGAGCGTCCTTGGAGGTCTGGCTCTGTACGGTATCCTGGGCATTTTCATCGGCCCGATTATGGTCAGCTTGTTGATGACGGCTGTCCAGATCTATCGCGAGGAATATCACACGGCCGCAACTCCCGCAGGAAAGGCCGACGCCGCTCCGTAGGTTTTCTGCCTGCCTGCGAAAGTGATTGGTCACTCGTCAATCGTCATTGGGTGCGGAACGGATGATGTTCT
>JAMXAU010000140.1 GCA_024281365.1 Nitrospira sp. | reverse complement strand
GTGTGCTCCTTTCAGTCGTCAACGTGACGCGTGGTTCGTCACTCGTGAAGCGACTCCTGCTGAGTCGCTTCACGCTTCACGAGATACGCGATTAGACCTTGATCTTGATGTGCTCACCTTTGAGCCACTTGATCATGAACTCGTTCTCTTGGCCCGGAGTAAATCCCGTACGGACCGGCTCCCAGGGACCGCGTGCACCGATCCCGCCGTCTTCCGCCTTGGTGATGCGGATCAGACACTCCTTCGGGACCGTGTTGACTGCATGGTGGTCGATTTCGAACCCCCATTTAAACTTAAGCCCGTTTGCACTTTTCCCCGGGAGCGAATCGGTTTGATGCATCGGCATGAGCCAGCTGCGCGTAAATGACTGTTGGGCACCATATCGGAAGTTCGACTGATACCCCGTGTCGATGGCAATCGCCCGTCCATCCGGTCTGGTCTCGTGACCTTTCACGGACTTGGGCGTAGAGACATAGGGCGCATGTTTTGCCATGGTCACATGATACGGATAGGCTGGGTTGTACTTGGCGCGAATCATCAATCGCGCGACCTTATAATAAGGATCACTGGGCTTCCATCCACGGTACGGACGGTCCACCGGGTTCCCATCGATATAGACATAGTCTCCGTCGTTGATCCCGCGATCTTTGGCCGCTTGAGGATTCATGTGCACCTGATGTTCGCCGACGCCAGGCGTCCGCTTATCCATGCGGTAGGGATCACCGAAGTTCGACTCGTAAATCTGCACCCAATCGTTCACCGACCATTGGCTATGGACGCGGTGGCGGGTCTTCGGCGTCACGCAATAGAACTGATAGCCCTTCTCCCACAGCGGGTTGGTATGGCGCGTAATTTCTTGCCACGAGAGCTTGATGTTCCTGATCATTTTGTCGTCATGATGTTGGGCCGTGATGGGAATGCCATAGTCGTCCGGTCGAATATACGGATTCGTCGTGAAAATGGCGTTCGGCAAATAGGGTGTCGCTTCCGGCCCTTCACGATGGGAGATAAAGTTTTCGCCGTATTCGATCGCTTCCGGCTCAACACGATAGCTCTCGATGCGCCCTGATCTGGTCCACATGGGCTTCGACTCATTCGTCTCTTCCCAGAGTGGGTGCCGTGGATAAGTCCGAACCATCACCATCCAACCTTTTTCAGACTTCAAGAGGACATCGGCACTGTACCCGTAAAAGGTGCTCGACGCGTCAAGGAGGCGTTGTGCGTAGACGTCCACTCGATTCTCATAGACAAAGTGGAAAACATCTCGCATTCGCTTCTCGCCCGTCATCTCGGCAAGTCTCGCCGCTACCCCCGCAAACGTATCGGCATCGTTCCGCGTGTCGTACAGAGGCCTGATCCCACCCTTCCAAATCTGCACCCAAGGATTCGACACGGTCGCCGTCATTTCCGGATAGGTGAACTCCATCCAGGAGTTCACGGCAAAGGCGATATCAGCATGATTGATATCGGACGTCATTTCGATGTCCTGCGTGATGAGACATTCGATGTTGGGGTCGACGTTCCGCACCATGTCGTAATGGTGCTTGGCATTGTTCAAAATATTGACGTTGACGACCCACCGCAGCTTGCTGGGGGTCGGCATATGAGTCTTCCCGGTAAAGACCTTGCGGCCATACTTCGGAGTATTGACGATCAACGCCGTATCACCGTGATTCCAGTACGCAGGCTCCTCACCATAGTAGTAGTTCTTGTACTTAATTTCCTTTCCATGAGCATTGGGGTCCAGATTGATGTTCCAGGGGTCCTCCGATAGGTGTACGCCGCCACCGGCACCAGACCAGGGCGTCGCATTCCAAATTCCCACTTTGTAATTGCCCGACCAGGTATGACAACCGGAGCCGAACTTGCCGATATTGCCGGTCAAGGTCATGACCAGGGCGGCCGCACGCCCGTTTGACGTCATATGGAAATAGTGGCAGACCCCCTCGCCGTTGTGGATTGCAGCCGGTTTAATCGTGCCCGCGTCGCGTGCCCAGCGGACCAGGAGATCCTTGGGAGAGCGGGTGATCTGATGCGTGGTATCGAGATCGTAGTCTTGGAAGTGGATCAGATACATTTGGTAGATGGGCTGCACATCGATTTCTCGACCGTTCAACAGCTTGACTCGATAGGTACCGGTTAGAGCCGGACTAATCCCGCTCTTATCGAAGTGCCAGCCGACCTGCTCCCGATGGAGTGGAACGGCCTGCTGCTTGGCCTGGTCCCACACCATGAAACCGCCTAACCGTTCGACGTACTCCGGTTTCAATGCTTGGATCCGGCCGGAATAACTGTGGGAGAAATCAGGAAATTTATAGTTCGGAATAACCTCCCGCGGGTCTAAATACTGGAGGGTATCCGTGCGGACCAACAGAGGCATATCCGTGAACTGCTTGAGATAGTCGATGTCATGCATGTTCTCATCAAGAATGATCTTGCAGGCCCCAAGGAACAGAGCCCCGTCCGATTGCGGGCGAAGGGGAATCCAATAGTCGGCCCGTTGGGCCGTCGGATTATACTCCGGAGTAATCACGGCGAGACGCGCCCCGCGCTCGATCGATTCGAGTTTCCAATGCGCTTCCGGCATTTTGTTCTCGACGAAGTTCTTGCCCCAGCTCGTGTTGAACTTCGTGAAGCGCATATCGCTCAAATCCACGTCGCAATTTTGCGTGCCGTTCCAAAACGGCTGCGAGGGATCTTGGTCCCCATGCCAGGTGTAGTTGTTCCAATACCGACCGCCTTGCGCCTGATCCGGACCGACCTTGCGTATCCAAGAATCCAGCACCGGCAGGACACTGTTGTTGAAACGAGTATTGGAATGTTTGCCAATGAATCCAAGAATGGGCATCCCCGCCCGGTGCTTGAAGCAGCGCACACCTGCGCCCTTCATCATCTCGATCATCTCCGGGGCATAGCCTTGCTCACGAAGACGCCGTGCCCCGGCTTCACCGCTGTATCGGGTGGCAATGACAATCATGGCCTTCGCCGCATAGGTAAACGCCGTATCCCAGGAGACACGGAGCATATCGTCCAAGAAGCGGCTGTCGAACTTGTACTTGCGCTTCGTTTCCGAGGTGAGTTCGGGTGAGCCATCATCCATCCACTGTTTCCAGCCCTTTCGGATCAAGGGCCCCTTCAAGCGATACGGCCCGTAGACGCGGCGATGGAAGGTAAATCCCTTGAGGCACATCCGAGGATTGTGCGCGAACGTACCGCGGTTGCCATACAAGTCTTCATAGGTTTGGTGGTCATAGTTCTGTTCGACCCGCATTACCACTCCATTGCGGACGAAGGCGCGAATGCGGCAGGCGTGCGTATCGTTGGGAGAGCAAACCCATGTGAACGATGAATCGTACCGATATTGGTCGTGATAGACCCGTTCCCAGGATCGGTCCGGATACTCCCCCAAGGGGTTGCCAACCTCGATGACCGGCTGAAGCGCTGTCAATGCCAGAACCTTGTCCGCCACGGCTATGGCGGCGATCGTGCCGGCAGAAGCTTTCATGAACTGCCTACGCGTGAGGACCATGTGTTCTACCTCCCATTTAGTAGTATGAGGAAGACGCAGTGAGTAAGAGAAAGATCGAGTTCTTGTCTTCTTAGTGACGAGTCGTGAATACGCATGACTCTTAGCGTGAATCCGAGTTGATGCAAAACACATTCACGAGGGTGTAGTTTAGCCGAGCGCTGTCGGTATTGGAGAAAGAAAGACTACCGGCTGGGTTTGGAGAAACTACGAGGTTTTAATGGACCAACTACTGGAGTAAGTCCAGGGGCATCACGATGCGGTGACTAAGCCATGTGCCACCGCGTATTTGACCAGATCAGACGTACTATGGACGTGAAGCTGCTCCATGATCTTGGTCTTGTGAAACTCAACTGTGCGGTGAGAGATCTTCAGTTGCTCGGCGATTTCTTTCGCAGACAATCCTTCGGCAACCAATTGAAGAATCTCATGTTGTCTCGTTGTTAAGTCGTCGATCGTAGTCAGACGAGTTTGTGTCGGCTTGAGGAATGACGTCACGACTTCTTTTGTAATGAGCGGAGTCACATAGAATTTGTCGTTCATCACGGATCGTACCGCCTCCATCAATTCCGTGGCTGCCGATCGTTTCAATAAATAACCTGAAGCTCCGGCTCTGAACGCCGCGTCGACATAGGCCATGTCGGCATGCATCGTAACGAAAATCAGTTTCACCACCGGGAACTCCTTCTTGAGCCTTCTCGCCGCTTCAACACCATTAAGCTTTGGCATTGAAATATCCAGTATCACAAGGTCTGGCTTGAGGTTTATAGTGGCTTCAATGAGCGCCCGACCATCTTCCACAGACGCTACTAATTCGCAATGCACTTCCAGTAATTTTTTGAATCCCTCCAGCACAAAGGTATGGTCGTCAGCTAAGATAACTCGTGGTTTCTTCATGTGGCGCTCCAGCGAATGGGATATGTACCATAATATGTGTGCCTCGGCCTGGCTCGGACTGGATGTCAAATCGTCCTCGCACCGACCGAACCCGTTCCCGCATACTAACCAGGCCTAACCCGGGATTACGAGCCTGAACGTCCTGAAGATCGAAGCCAACACCGGCATCATAAATCGACAGCGTAATCTCTTGCTCACCACAGATCAATTCGAGCTCCACACGAACGGCCTGGGAATGTTTCATGATATTGGCCAGGCTCTCCTGTGCAACTCGATAGAGGCAAGAGGCGACATCGCGCGGCAAACAATCGGCCATCTCTTCTTGAACAATAACGATTTTAATCCCCGTCTTTTCCGACCATTCATCAGTCATACGCTTGAGCGCCGCAGTGAGCCCCAGATCATCCAGGATAGAGGGGTGAAATTGGTATGCCATGCGGCGAACGTCATCGGAGATCCTGACCAACCGTTGACTGAGGGATTGAATCGTTTGCCTTGCTTGATCGGCCATTGTTGAGGGATCGGACAATGTGTTTCCGATTTCGATTGCCACCAAGGCCAGTCGCTGGTTAATGTCGTCGTGGAGCTCGCGAGCAATACGCCGCCGTTCCTCCTCTTGTGCCGTCATCAGTTCGGATGTCAATGACTGGAGCTGCCGCTCCGTCCTCAGCCGTTCCGTGATGTCTCGCACGATCAAGGTAAACGTCGTTTTCTCGGCGACGCTCAGCTTGGAGATGCTCGCCTCCGCAGAAAACTGTGTTCCATCTTTTTTTAACCCATACACTTCACGTCGTTGTTCG
>JAMXAU010000139.1 GCA_024281365.1 Nitrospira sp. | reverse complement strand
GACATCGTCGGAAGCCGATGGGGTGATCGGTGGAGTCAGTGCGGTAGCGGCGGCGCTGACAGGCTGGTTCATAGGCTCCTCCAAACCGGTGAGAACGGACACATGGTCAGTTTCGTCATCCTCGGGCTCGGATCCACTCAAGGTCGGCGGCCAGACGCGCCGTTTCAGGCCCGTGCTATTCCCGGAACTCATCTGTTTTTCTTGAAGCGCTTTGAGTACTGTGAGGAGCTCTTCCGTTTGGAACGGTTTCTTGAGGAATGCTTTGACACCTAATGTGCGGAGATGGTTCTCGTCGGGGTGATCGGCCGGATTGACCAAGGAGATGAGAGCGGTTTCGGCTAGCGCGTCCAGTTTGCTGATCTCCTTACAAAATCCGGAAAAGGTCATGTTGTCCAACTGGTAGTCGGCGATGATCAGGGACGGTGCACTTCGTCGAGCGGCCTCAAGTGCAGCTGGGCCATCTTGAAACCCACGAACCTCAAAGCCTTCCGGAGTGGAGATCTGTTCGACCAGTCGTCTGACGGCGGGGCTGCTATCTACGACAAAAATCGGCGACGCCATGGAACGTGCTCCATCGTTTTGGGGTTTCTTCGAAGCTAGCAAGGGGGGTATGCTTTGTCAAGAAAACCAGCAATAGATGGGTGAGTTGACGATGTCGTTCGGCATGCGACGCTGTGGACCACGTGGATGTATGGGAGTTGCGCGATGAGTTCCTCGATACGTGTCGTATTTTTCGATGCAGCCGATACCCTTTTTCACGTGCATGGGTCGGTCGGTGAGATCTATCTTCGGCATGCGAGCGAGTTCGGATTCTTACAGAAGCCGGATTCGTTGGCGGCGATCAAACAGGCGTTTAGCCGAGCGTTCCGCGAAGCTCCGCCACCGGTATTTGCCACGGTGGATCCGGTACGGCTCAAACAGAGTGAACGATTGTGGTGGTTTGATATCGTTCACAACGTGTTTTATCGCGTTGGCATGTTTGAACGGTTCGACGAGTTTTTCGATCATGTGTTTCGGGTCTTTGAGGATCATGGATCCTGGCGGTTATTTCCTGAAACGGTCTCGACGTTGACTCGGCTGAAGGCACAGGGATTGGAGTTGGGGATTATCTCCAATTTTGATTCCCGGCTCTTTGGCGTGTTGCGGGGACTCGGCATCGCAGAGGCCTTCGATACCATCACGATCTCGAGTGTGGCCCAAGCGGCGAAACCGGCTTCACAGATTTTTCACAGTGCCCTAGAAAAGCATGCCGTGGATCCGGAGGAGGCGCTGCATGTCGGTGACAGTCTGCGAGAGGATGTGGAGGGTGGAAGGAAGGCCGGACTGCACGTCGCCTTGATAGACCGTGAGGGCAGAGAACAAACGGGTGACGTTCCACGTATCAAGAGCCTGGACGAGCTGTTCCCCCTGCTAGAAGTGCGTTAACACACCCTGTGTCGCTCCCCAAAATGATCGGGTCGTATGGTGGCCGTTCCAGATCTGGCTGCCTCGCAGACTGTTCAGAAAGGTCGTCCAGCAAGGCCGCAACAAGCGAAGAGGCGAATCGTACTCCGTCCCGTACGTTGAGCCTCTGAGCGATGTGAGAACGCGGCTGGCGGCCTTTGTCAACAGTCTGCTAGATCGGATCGAGTAGGAGCGGGACAAGGTCTTTGGCACGACCCTGCAGCGAGACATCGACCAACGAGGACTGTGGGGTGGGATCCAGATTGATTTCGGCGACGAATGCGCCGACGTCTTTGGCGACAGCGGCGAAACCAGCGGCTGGATAGACGACACCGGATGTGCCGATGACGAGCAGAAGGTCGCAGTTTCTCAAGACCGTGGAGCATTGCTGAAGATCCTCAGCGAGCAAGGATTCTCCGAACCAGACGATATGTGGACGGAGCAGAGCCCCGCACTGGAGGCAGGACGGTAGTATGGAGATTGGAACCTCACGGTTCTCGTCCACCGCGTGGCAGCCAGTGCAACGAACCTTCCAGATATTGCCGTGAATCTCAGAAAGATTCTGAGAACCGGCATCTCGATGCAAGCCGTCGACGTTTTGTGTGATCAGCCAAAAGGCCGGAGTGTGGCGTTCTAATTCAACAATCGCCAGGTGGGCGGCATTCGGCTGTTTCGTCGCGAGCAGCTCGCGTCGCCAGTTGTACCATTCCCACACCAGTCGTGGATCACGCTCAAATGCTTCCGGTGTAGCGAGATCTTCTGCCCGGTACTGACGCCACAAACCATCCGCGCCGCGAAATGTCGGCACACCACTGTCGGCGGAAATCCCCGCACCAGTCAGCACTGTGATATTCCGGGCGGTGGCGAGGTGTTCTCTCACAAGCCCGAGATCGGACCCACGCGCCATCGAATGTTTGACCTCCTCGGAGCGGCTGCGTCGGCGTACAGCCGCATGCTATAGTACGTTCCGTTTTTTTCGCAACTAGAGGGATAGAGGCATGAAACAGATATTAATGGTCGGTGCTGGATCGGTCGGTGGATTTTTCGGGGCACGACTGGCCAAAACGAATCCGGACGTATCGTTCTTATTGCGGCCTAAGACGCTGGCAGCCGTGAAACGGAACGGATTAACGATCCGCAGTGCCGATGGAACCTTTACGGTAAGGCCTCAAGCCGCCGCGGATGTACGAGAGCTTCCTCGGCCGGATCTCATCGTGCTCGCTGTGAAAGCCTATGATCTCGATGAGGTGTTGAATCAGATCGAGCCGGTGCTCACGGATCAGACGGTGATTCTCACGCTACAGAACGGGATTGATACGGAAGACCGGCTCTTGGCGCGACTCCAACGAGATTGTGTCGTCGGTGGTGTGGCCTACATCTACTCGAAAATCGCTGAACCGGGCGTGATCGATCACTACAAGAAAGGCGCGGTCGCGATCGGTGAGTTCATGGGCTATGAGAGTGACCGCCTGCTCAAGATTCGTGATGTGTTTGCGTCGGCGAATATTCCCTGTCACCTGTCCAAAGATATTCGACGGAGTAAATGGGAGAAGATGTGTTGGAACTGTGTCTTCAACCCGATCACCGTGCTCATCGATGACCACGTGGCCAGGGCACTCGACCATCCGGAAATGACGGGAGTGATCAGGCAGATCGTCGGTGAAGTGGCGGCAATCTCAGCGGCGATGAAGGTCCCGTTACCACTGGATATGCCGGAACGAGTCGTGAAAGCGACGCAGGAAATCCGCGATATTCATACGTCGATGTATGACGATTGGAAGGCGGGACGACGAACCGAGATCGATTATCTGAACGGCTTCATCGTTCAGAAAGGGCGGGAGCTTGGGATTCCCACTCCAGTCAATGAAGCCCTGACGGCGATGATCAAGACCATTACGGAAAAAGAACCGATCGGTGCCGGTCGAGTTCGGATCGAGGGGGCTGTCGTCCAACCGGTCTCCTTCGATCGTGCCGCCCTTGCGGCGCTGCCCGCAGAGCACCAGCTTGATATTTCCACCGTCATGCCTGGCATGCAGGGGCTGGGGATTCGATTGAAGGGGCTTCTGGATGTTCCGGCACTGGCGACCGACGCGGATCATGTCGTCTTCGATGCATCGGACGGAAGCTACTCGGCTTGTCTCACCTTGCAGCAGGCGCGAGAGCATGGCGTACTCGTTTACGAACTGAATGGAGCTGCCTTACCCGATACAAAAGGCGGACCTTTCCGGCTGGTAACTCCGGGATTGGGAGATTTGTGTGCCAATGTCAAAGGGGTTGCACGGATTGAGATCACGAAGGGGCTGGGGAGAGACACGAGGCAAACGACGTGTCCCCCGACTTCATGACTCGGATGAGGGAAGATGGCACGCATCGTGGCGCTTGGCGCGAGTAACCTCACCCGTGGATTCCGGACGATTGTCTCAACGGCTCGATCAGTATGGGGGCCGGAGGTTGAAATACTTGCGGCGTTTGGTCATGGGCGGTCGTATGGCGCGCCAAGCCAATTTCTGTTCCGCACGCTGCCCGGTATTCTCAGGTCCGGCCTCTGGGCGGAATTGGCGCGGCGTCCTTCGATGACCACGAGAGCACTCGTCACAGACGTCGGCAATGATATTTTGTATGGCTTCTCCGTCGAGCGAACGTTGAGCTGGGTCGAAGAGGTCCTTCGTCGTCTGGCTCGCGTGACGCAGGATATCGTACTCACGGGGTTGCCGCTTGCGAGCGTCTACCGGCTCTCACAGATCAAATTTCTTGCATTCCGTTCGATGCTCGTGCCGTCTTGTCGGCTTACGCTCAGCCAAGTCATCGACCGAGCCGAAGGTGTGCACGAAGGGTTGGTGAAGTTGTCCTCGGTCTATGGGGCGAAGTTTTTCCAACTTGATCCTGTTTGGTATGGATTCGATCCCATCCATGTGCGGCCGTCATACTGGCGCACGGCCTGGCAGGAGATTCTGGGAGAACGGGTTCTGGAATCGCAGAGGACTCGATCAATGCTGGAGTCGGCTCGGTTATACCTGATGCGTCCGGAACGTCGCTTGATCTTTGGGATCGAACAGGTGACACCGCAGTCTGGTGTCGTACTTCGCTCCGGCGGACAGGTCTGGTTGTATTGATTTGGGATGCGGTCTCCACTCGAACGCTCGCTGTCGGGTGGTTGGGACTGGCTGCAGAGGGGAGGATGAATTGTCTGAGCCAACGTTTCACTATTCGATCTTTATCAAACGAGCCGTCACGGGCCTCATTCTCGGAGGTCTCGCCGGCGCAGTCCAAGTGTGGTTTGTTAAACGTGACCTCATGTATCTCTGGGCTTCCATTGCGGCCGGTGTGGTGTATATGGCCGCCTGGGTGACCTGTACAGATTGGCTGAAGCTTGCGGGGGGGAAGATTGCTCTTGGCGGGGCCTCAGGGTTGCTGGCAGCCATCGTGTGGTGGGCTATCGCTGTTCCGGCTGACAATACCTTCATCCAAGCTGCAGTAGCCGGCACCTGCTTCGGGGCAGCCTTTGCCTGGTCGGATCGGCGAATGACCTGACCTTCTCTTTGATCAGCATCATCGGAGCAGGCGTGTTGATTATCGTCACCATTTCATAGGTGCAGGGAAGGCCATGGGTTTCTTAAAATTGATTTG
>JAMXAU010000138.1 GCA_024281365.1 Nitrospira sp. | reverse complement strand
AGGCGGAACCGATCAAGGGCGAGCGTTCGGGCCTCGTCTGGAAGCCCAGCCAGGGGAGTCATACTCACAGAATACGCCACATAGCATGCAAAGTTCTACGCCAGATATTTTACAAAGTGATACTTAGCTGTCCCCTACCGAATAGTAGAGTATGATAACGTCCTTTATCATACCTTTCTTTTTAGTTATGTCAATTGAAACAATGATATGTAAGAGTCACTCCATGTCATAGTTGACACAGATCCTCATGTGTCATACACTTCCTACACGTACCACATGTGCTACGGAGGTGTGATGGTCTCCTTACGATTGGGGAAAAAACTGGAAGACCGCTTAGAGCAGCTTGCCGAAGGGACAGGCCGGACCAAGACCTATTACATCCGACTCCTATTAGAAGAGCATCTCGACGAGTTGGAGGATCGGTATATCGCGGAACAGCGATTAGAAACTCCAGGGCCCCGACTCAGCTCCGACGAGATGAGGCAGGAACTTGGCCTGGACCATTGAGTATGACCGGCGCGTGCTCAAAGATCTGAAGCGGCTCGACCGGCAGGCTCAACAGGCCATTCTGGATTATTTCGATGATCGAATTGCGCCCACTGACGATCCCCGCGTGTTTGGTAAACCTTTGAAAGCCTCGTTCGCGGGTCTGTGGCGCTATCGGATCGGCGATTATCGAGCCATCTGCCGGATCGAAGATAACAGAATGGTGGTCTTGGTAGTGCGGGTGGCCCATCGGAGCACGGTGTATGAAGACTGAATCTATGAGCGCCCTGTTGATTTTCGACGACACGGGCTCGACATGAATCGAGGGTGAACCCATGGGCGGCACGAATCGCAGTGGATATCTCTATGATCTGTTGAAACGTGAACAATGGCGAATCTTGGAACAAGCCGCGTTGGAAGCCAATCGTGATGAAACGCATGACCCGGCCTATCAGAAGGAGTTCGCCATCTGGGAGCGGACCCTGACCGATGGGTTGGAGCCCACATCGTCACCGAAACCCCATNCTAGTGTAGTGATTCATGCTGTTCTTGTCTTATCCAGGGCGATCTTGGCTCGATTCACTTTGGTCAGGATCGCCTGGGCGGATTTGGTCCACACAAACGGTTTCGGCTGGGCATTGCGCTGGGTCATGTACGCGTCAATGGCCGCAATCAGCTCGGGGACGCTCCGGAACACACCGCGCCGCAACTGTTTGGCCGTCAGATCGCCAAAGACCCGCTCCACGAGATTCAGCCACGAGCTACTCGTCGGGGTGAAGTGCATGTGGATGCGGGGATGCCGTGTCAACCACCGTTGGACCGTGGGGTGTTTGTGAGTGGCATAGTTATCGGCGATCAGATGTAGGGCTTTGTCCTGAGGAATCTGCCGATCAATCAGCCGTAAGAACCGCAGCCATTCCTGGTGCCGATGACGGGGCAAGCAGGTGGAGATCACGGAGCCTTCCGCGACGTTGAGGGCGGCAAAGAGCGTGGTCGTGCCGTGGCGCTTGTAGTCATGGGTCATCGTCCCACACCGGCCTTTCTTGAGCGGGAGGCCAGGCTGTGTGCGATCGAGCGCTTGGATTTGGCTTTTCTCATCAACGGCCAGCACCACCGCATGCGCTGGCGGATGGAGATAGAGCCCCACCACATCCTCCAATTTCTCCTGGAAGTGCGGATCCTGACTGAGCTTGAAGGTGCGGACCCGATGGGGATGGAGCCCATGCGCAGTCCAGACCCGCTGCACGAACGTGGGATTCGTCCGCAGGTGTCGCGCCAAGGTGCGGGTGGACCAGTGGGTGGCGGCAGGTGGTTTCGTGTGCATCGTTGTCTTCAGGATGCGCGCGGTCAGGGTCCGACGTGCCTTGGGGGGCCGCCCTCCGCGAGGGGCATCCCGGGTAAGACCGAGCACCCGCTGGGTCACGAAGCGCTGCCGCCAGAGCCCTACGGTTTGCCGGCTTGTGGCTACGGCAGCGGCAATCTGGTGATTGTCGTGGCCTGCGGCCGCCAACAACACAATCTTGGCGCGGAGCACCAGGCGCGCAGGCGTTCGTCGTCCACGCGCCCACTGCTTGAGTTGCTGGCGTTCAGGACCACTCAGATGAACGGCGGGGGCAATGCGCATGGGTCACTCCTCCTTGGGGAACAGAGGATACTCATGCGAGACAATAAGTCAAGTCACTTATGCCCCACTACACTAGTTCGTGCTGATCAGTGTGTCGCGGTCCCCCAACTCCCCAACAGCACGTCTTGTGGTGTCGTGAGACGGTTCCACCACACCGGGAACGATCAAATAAGCTCGATTTTAGGGGATCCAGACGTCTTGGCATTCGCGAAGAAGGTGACTTCTTATGCAAAATCCGATTGGGCAAAAGACGCTGCCAAACCTATTGTTGACAAGATTTCTGAAATAGAGCGTCGAGATTGATCTAACTACGCACTGCAGCTGACACACGGAATTGATATGTGGAGACCAGCACTGACATGGACAGGTGGTCGTCGCTCGTGTTTGCGAACGTCCGAATGGCCAAGAGGGATGGTCACAGCGTGTGTCATGATGGCCCGCTGGAAGGCCGAGACAAACTAATCTCAACGGGCCCATCCGATGACGGGCGTTATTTCTTTCCGAGGATGGCGTCTTTCGCGGCCTTGACGACTCTGAATTTGACCACGCGTTTCGCAGGAATCTTTATTTCTTTGCCCGTTTGAGGATTGCGGCCGATGCGGGCTTTGCGGTTGGCGAGCTTGAGTTTTCCGAGACCAGGGAGGGTAAAGACGTTTTTCGCCTCACGATAGGCCAAGGCGGCGAGTTCGTCGAGAAACTGCACCATCGCTTTCTTAGTGAGTCCAGATTTCTCAGCGAGCTGCTCAGAGATCTGTGACTTGGTGAGGGGTTTTCCCATAGAATGCTCCTTTCCGTGTACACGGTGAGCGATGGTTGTAGCGGGATGCGACTAGGGTGTCAAGGCGCGTTGCGCGATGGGATGGGAGCGGACACTTCTCACAGAGGATCGAGCCAGATCTGACGAGACCGCACGGTCCACCTCCACCCCTCATCCTTGTGCATTCAATCCCCTCGCGCGGAGCATTCGACATCCTCCCGCATGCATCACCCGACTCGCCTCCATTCGGTCCCGTTGCGATCGACGACCCACGCGCTTCACGTCCGCCTCAAAGCTGATCCTTCGACCATCTGCCCTGTGGTGAGCAGGTGTCGTAGGTTCGGCACGTCACAACAGCCTCTTCGCCTCATCCTGTCCATCCCGCGTGCTGCACCCATGGGACCTGCATGGGTTGTGAATGTGGCTCATAGGTGACCAGGTTCTCGTTTTTCCGTCGTCTTGTCTACGCCGCTCGATGCGTGTTCGTACCGCGTTCCATGGTGATGTCGAGGTGGCCCCGCAGGCGCGGACGATCTTTTGAATGGTCCGAAGCTCGTACCGATCGTACTCCGCATTTTCGTAGCGGCTGATGGCGGAGGCGGGCGCTGCCGATGCGTTTGGCCACCTCGGCTTGGGTCAATCCCGCTTGTTGCCGTAACCGAGACAATTGCTCCCGATAGCCAGCTTCTGAGCTTCCTCTTCAAATCCCTGACGAAAGTGGAGATCTGCAAACTTCTTGTCCAGCCACCCCTTGCCCGTTCTCTCGCAGCCCTACGTTTCATGCCTTCACCTCCCTTCCAAAGTCATGCTTAGGCTTCAGCGCGTTCAATTTCGCGTGTGGGTGTTTTGTCACCACTTCCTGAACCCATGCGTCAAGATGAGTCGTCGACCGATGAAGAAGAAGCGCAGGATACGGTCGGCTTCGACTTTGAACTCAAATATCATCTGTTTCGGTCAAATGTTTAAACTTGCGTTCGTTCCAAATTTTCCCCGTATCCCCCATCCGCGCGAAGAGCGCGGCAAATTTCTGCTGACTTCCTCGGGAGAGTTGTTCAAGCCACGCTTCCGTAGGTGCACACCCATTCGGAGCCAAGTAGAACTCGATTCGCAGGACCGCACCGTCACCAACCTGCTGGATGAGCTCGCCATGCCTACCCCCGACGATGTAAAATAGCATATATGCTACTACTTGAACAGTGAGCCTTGATAAGGGGAAGTGATGCGGGGGCCTCAGGAAACGGACATCTCCTGACGTGACGGACTGAGTCGGTGTCAATGATTCCAGGAGCACGAAAACGGTGTCCTGATCGTCCTCGTTCCGCTAACACTCCTGCACCAGGCCTGGTCACGCGCTAAACATCCGTCGCCTGTCTACCCTTGGAGTCGCATCCTGCAAGGGATCCTTTCATTGCTGACAGTCACTGTTTCCTGCCGATCGTACAGCACTCCCCGGCCGAGGGCCATTCAGCCATTGGGGACAGTCACCGTCCGACGGTTTGTTTCATTCTCGTATCCGAGGACGACCGCGATCGCTCACGGCTCAGCTGAACTGATCGACTCTCCGTGCCATCTTGTACAAGCGAGTGACGAGTAAGATCCCCTTTTTCTCCCCTCGTGTCCACGATCCGTTCGTAGTGCTGCTGACAAGCGGAGACCGGCATGGGTGGTGACGTGTGGTGCCTGTGTGGGTGCGTCCTCGGCCCTGGCTTTTCCCCGGCGGGCTGCGTCGATCACGCCAGTACCCTGTCATTCCTCCGCTGGGCACCCACCGGTCCGCCAGGTCGCCTCGTCCTCGTTGTCTCCTTTGTCGTGCCTGTGTGGCCTCCCCTGCTCGTGAGAGGCCAACACATTCACTCTAACCAAAGGAGACAGTCAATGGCACCTCACGATCAACAACTCAAACCTCAGCCGGTCGAGAAATTCAAGTGCAGCAGCATTACCGCGAGCATTTGGAAGAACGAGGGGGAGAAGGGCGCGTTCTACAACGTGACCATCACTCGCTAGTACAAGACGGCGGATGGCTGGAAGCATTCCGACTCGTTCAGCCTGAACGATCTGGAGGCGGTCTCGGTCGTCCTCGGCCACGCGAAAGTGTGGATCACGGAGCGGGCCGGGAATGAACCGGTCCTCGGACGCCTTCGGCCCTCGCGCCGGGGGCGTCCCTTCACTCTATGAAAGGAGATAAATGATGAACATCTATCGAGACTTCGCAGCAGACCTCAATCAGCTTCTCCACGGACATAGCGCCGTTCGCATCACCGTGGATGGCTACATGCCACTGTCTGTTGAAGAGATCGGCATAGATGGAGAAGGGCACCGGCTTGTGTCCACTGTGCCACTATGGCGAGCAAAACGGCGACCCCATGCGTGATCCTGATATTGTGTTCATGTTTCAGAATTCGCCGTACGGCCCCTTTGCCGAACCGGTGTCATTCAGGAATGATTATCTCGGTCTGAACCAAGAAGTGTATCGATATGATGAGCATGGTACGCGCACTCATCTTGACACCAAACTGAAATTGCACCTGAGGGAGCTTGCTCGGATCTGGTTTGCCAATCTCAAGGAACAAGGATTTTTCGGAGACAAGGCGGTTCAGACCATCCTGTCGCCGTAATCATTCGTGGGGCATAATCTGTTCAGATCATGCCCCCTATTTCTTGCTGGATGGATCGGCAAACAGAGCGGTGGGAAATCGTACGGTGAGCCACTCGGCCCACTTCGCCGCTTTGCGCATCACACTGGATCGGTAGCGGGCATTCCGTGTCGGGGTACGTGAATGGTAATTGGCGACTCTGGTCCAGAGGTCTCCTTTATCATGGAGGATATGGTGTCGTAACCGCCAGGCCGCCAATTCATAGGGATAGCAGCCTGCTTGCGCGACATCTGCAGCCGTAATGCCGTATGGCATCAAGTGGTATAGATAGGACGTGTTGAACTGCATGGGACCCACATCATAGGTGCCGTTGGTGTTTTTCACCCATTGCCCCGGCTTGCCCCCTTCCTTCTCCGCAACCGCCAGGACGATGTTAGCCGGGACTTCGTACTTCACCGCAGCCATGATCGAGCAGACGACTCGTTCCTGATGCTGAGGAGGCAGATCCGCAGCAATCATGCCAGCCTCAGCGCACCAGCGGACAGGCCGCTAAAAATGCGGGGCCGCCACCGAACATCTGCGCCGCATGGTATTTGGCTAACGACGAGGCACACTCGGCGGGAGCCGACCCAATCGCGGAGAGACAGAGCATGGCTTCGCAGGCGTCACGAGCTGTCCCGGTAAGCAGCGACAAGGCTCCACTGTTTTGGCTCATCCCAGGGAGCGAAGGCGTTGCTCCTGATGATGTTGAGACGCTGGGCCTGGCCGGTGGAGGACCACTTGGACCTTCCGCCTCGGCCGGTGAGGTACTGAGACAGAGGGACGAAAGACCGAGCGCCAATACGAACACCCGTGTGAACTGCATGGTCATGCTTTTTCTCCTTTCGACGCCTTGGACGGCTCTTTCCGATCACGAAATGCGGCGATTTCTTCTTTCGGATCAAACGCCGTGTCGTCGGTCTTGCCTTTCGACAAGCTTTCGCCGCCGAATGTGGGTTCCGGTGACGGCTTCGACGTCTCCGGATGGCTTTTGGTGACACTGGGATAGGATCGACCTGTGAATTGTGGGCCTGGGCTCACTCCATCCATGGCTGCTGCTAACGGCATGGCCCCGGCTGGACTCCCGCTTGGAGGAGTATTGTGTGGGCCCCCTCCCCTCGGCCCACTTCCACTTGGGCCACCACTCGGGCCGGTGATCATAGTGGTTGGGGGAGGCGCACCCCCACTTCCGTTCGACACCGCTTGCATCAGCGCGTGAGACCCGGCCGCTCCACCCGCCACTCCTGCTCGCGCCATGTTCGCCGCGAGTCCTATTCCCGCTGCCATGGTCGCCGCTGTCGCAACCATGGAACCAACACTGACGCCACTGCCCAGTGCCCCGACCCCACCACCCATCGCCAGACCACCCAGTAAGGGAGGAATCTTATTCACGAGCCCCAGCAGCACGATCGCCGCCACCATCAACACCGCCATTTCCTTCATACTCACTTGGCTGC
>JAMXAU010000137.1 GCA_024281365.1 Nitrospira sp. | reverse complement strand
CCTGATGAAGATGAAACGTGGCATCAGCGAACCGTTCTTCGAGAAGGCGATCCTTGAGGGTATGGGGATCGGTAAGCGCGAAGTCATTGAATAACGGCCATTTCTTGCCTGAATCCTTTGCTCGGTCCGTGCCTCCCATAGGCAAGAGAAAAGGAGGGCCGCATGAAACTCAACGAACGTTTGCGATTGATAGCCGGTGTATTCGTGCTCGCCGCGGTGATTCTAGGGGCGACCGTCCATCCGTACTGGAACTATTTTGCTGCTTTTGTTGCAGTCAACCTGATTCAATCGGCCTTTACCGGCTGGTGTCCGATGATGGCACTGTTACGTCGCCTTGGGGTACAAGAATAATCGTGACTTTCTAACGAGTTGCCTTATCCTGAAGGGGCGGCTGGGCTTCTCCACGGGTGGTGAGACGCGATGGCAATACCGCTGAATCTGACGGATGCGTTCGCAAGCGAGCAGGATTTGCGCAATATGGTTGCCGCTAGGAAGGTCTGCTTCGACCACGATCCTTTCTATGTGAGAGACGGATCGAATCAGATCGTGCAGATCGGGTTTCAACTCAACCTCTATGCTGCTTTTCAGGATCCCAAGCATCTGCCGTCCGGCGAGGACACCGAGCTGCGCGACCTCATCGGTGACCTTCGACGGCTTTGCCGTGTGTTCTTTCAGTCGCTGGATCTTCTGAAACCCTGCGAATATCCAGAACCTCCGATGCATCGCATTATGTATGCTCCGGAACGTCAGTATCGAGCGGAAGTCTGTCTTCAGGTTCCCATCTTCGACCGGGGACACTATGGGGCGAAACCAGATCGTCGCTTAGAGGAGTTGCTCAAAACAGCCGAATGTCTCCTTCGACAGCTAGGGGCCAAGCGCGGGACATGGGACGATCAGAAGAATGCACAGGCTCACGCTCAGGATCACTGTGAAGACCATGCTCGAGCTGCTGCGGGCGAAGCCTGAGTCCGGCGGAATACATCACGCAGATGAGAGTCAACCCAACGAACTACATGGTCCTCGCGGTCCTGCTTCTAACCGGTTGCGGATCCAAGGAAGAGCCCGCCGCACCGGTGGTATCCGCTGCTCCACAGAAGACCATTCAGGCTGCAGTCGTGGAAGCCAAGCCAGCATCCGTACCGATTCGTGTTGAAGTAACCGGGCAGGTTGCTCCGATCTTCCAAGCCACGCTTTCCAGTCGTATCCAAGGAACCATCGACAAGCTGTTGGTTCGAGAAGGCTCGAAAGTCTCCAAGGGGCAGCTCTTGATCCAGCTGGATAGCCGAGATCTCCAGGCAGACCTGGCCCGCGCGCATGCGGAGATCGAGAATGCGAAGGCGCATCTTGACCGGATGAACCAGCTCTATGCCCAAGATGCGGTCTCGAAACAGGAGATGGAGAATGCGACCAGGGCGTATCGCGTGGCGGAAGCGAATCGGAAGGCAGTGGAGGCTCAGCTCAGTTATACGACGGTGAGAGCGCCATTCGACGGGGTCATCACCGAGAAAAAAGTAGAGGCAGGAGAATTGGCTTCACCGGGTCAGCCACTCCTCAAAATGGAAGATCCGCTGCATCTTCGTCTGGAAGCCACGGTCGCGGAAGGAGATCTCCGGTCGGTGTCTCGAGGCGATAAGATCCCAATCCTCATTGACGCTTTAGGCGGCCAAGAGTTGATCGGCAGAGTCAGCCAAATTCTTCCCGCGGGAGATCCGCAAACCCATACCTTTATGGTCAAGGTCGATCTGCCGAAGGGAGAGGGACTGAGGACCGGGATGTTCGGCCGATTTCCTCTCGAGAAAGGTGTCACGCAAACCATTCTGGTTCCTGTGACAACCCTGGTCGAGCGAGGCGAGCTCAGCAGCGTCTACGTCGTTGGAGTAGACCGGATCGCACGGCTCCGATGGGTCAAAGTCGGGCGGAGGTTCGACAAACAGGTTGAGATCCTATCCGGCATCAACGAGGGCGAGCGAGTCTTAGCGGATGGAAGTCGTGGAATTGACGGAGCAGTCGTTCAGGTCGTCGAGACGGTGGCGGTGCCGACGACAAAAGCTCCATGAAGCATGTCCCGCGAGCCTGGCGGGAGTCGCGAGAAAAGCGCGACTGGTCGCGGAGGTTGCCGAGACGAGTCCAGCCTTTCGCGCACATCTCGCTTCTCTCGCAAGCGCGCGATTCGAACTACGAATGACGGTTGAGGCATGATGAACTATCGCCCAGGCCTTTCTGGCCGCATCGCCGCCCTCTTTATCGACAGTAAACTCACACCGCTCATCATGCTGGGTGTGTTGCTGTTGGGTCTGTTTGCGGTGGTCGGTACACCTCGTGAGGAAGAGCCACAGATCGTCGTGCCGATGGCCGATGTTTGGTTACCGTTTCCCGGGGCATCAGCCAAGATCGTCGAAGAACAACTCACCAAGCCCTTTGAGCGGAAGCTTTCCGAGATCAAGGGAGTCGAGTATGTGTACTCGATCTCCAAGCCCGGCGGTGCCCTGATCATTGTCCGGTTCTATGTCGGCCAGCCGATGGAGCAGAGCCTGGTTGATCTCTACGACAAGTTGATGGCGAACCAAGATCTTCTACCGCCCGGGGCCGAGCCGTTTCTGGTCAAACCGAAGGATGTGAACGATGTCCCGATTGTTACCCTCACGCTATCGAGTGAGCGCTACGGAGAATTTGAGCTCCATCGGCTGGCTGAACAGGTTTTAGAGGAAGTCAAGAAGGTAGCCGGCACCTCGGCTGGATTCATCGTGGGCGGGCGGCCGCGCGAGCTGCGCATCCAGATCGATCCCACGAGATTGAAGGCCTACGGGTTGACGCCTCTGCAGGTCGCGAGCGTTGTCAAAGGTGAGAATCGCGCCTTGTCGACCGGCCGCTTCGACAGTCGCAATCAAAGCTTTCTGGTAGAAACGGGTCGCTTCGTCCGGTCACGTGAAGATCTAGAAAGTTTGGTCGTTGGCGTCAATGAGCAGAGGCCGGTGTACGTACGTCAGGTGGCGGAAGTCACGGACGGACCGGCAGAAGCGACGAGTTATGTCTGGCATGGAACTGGTGAGGCGTCAGGGGTGAGGCGTGAGGGGATGACAGCTAGCCCTTCACCTGACTCCTTACCCCTTACCCTTCACGAGAGTCCGGCCGTAACCGTCGCGATTGCGAAGCAAGCCGGGATGAATGCCGTGACCATCGCCGCCGAGGTGATCCGGAAAGTCGACGAGATGAAGGGCGTGACCATTCCATCGGACGTTCGTGTAACCGTCACACGTAATTACGGAGAAACGGCTCAAGAGAAAGCCAATGAACTGCTTTGGCACCTCTTGATCGCCGTGGTTGCGGTGGTGGTGTTTCTTGGTGTGGCATTGGGGCCGAGGCCGGCCCTTGTTGTCTCGATTGCGATTCCTCTGACCCTTGCGCTCACGCTCTTCACGTCAATGATGATCGGCTACACGATCAATCGAGTGACATTGTTTGCTCTCATTTTTTCGATCGGCATTCTTGTGGACGATGCCATCGTGGTCGTCGAAAACACCTATCGCCATCTGAAGATGCATCACAGAACTCATCATGAAGCCTCCATCCAGGCGGTCGATGAAGTCGGGAATCCCACGATCTTGGCGACATTCACCGTCATTGCCGCGCTTCTGCCGATGGCCTTTGTTTCTGGGCTCATGGGGCCCTATATGAGGCCGATTCCCGTCAACGCCTCCATTGCGATGTTCTTCTCACTGCTGGTTGCCTTCATCGTGATCCCGTGGTTTTGTCAGACCTGCTATCGCCCTGGAGTTGCTGTTGCTGGTGTCGACCATGAAGGCGATGAGCAAGGGTTTGTGGCTCGAATGTATCGACGACTCCTTTCTCCGCTGCTGGCCCATCCGCTCCTCGCCTATGCGTTTCTGGCCGTTGTCGGGCTGTTACTTGTCGGATCGACTCTCTTGTTCTACACCCGTCATGTTGTCGTAAAGATGCTCCCCTTCGACAACAAGAGCGAAATCCAACTGGTGATTGACATGCCGGAGGGGACGACGCTCGAGGAGACCGCCCGGGTCGCCCAGGCGCTGGGACGTTATGTGAAGACGGTGCCGGAAGTGAGGGATTATCAGGCCTATGTCGGAACGGCCTCCCCTTTCAACTTTAGTGGACTTGTCCGTCACTACTATTTGAGGGAACAATCTCATGAGGCTGACATTCAGATCAATCTTGTCGCGAAGCACGAGCGTGCCGCTCAGAGCCATGAAATCGCCCAGCGGATTCGTCCACTGGTTCAAGAGATCGCCCGTGAATATGGAGCCAATGTGAAGATCGTCGAAGTGCCACCGGGGCCCCCTGTTCAATCAGTCCTTGTGGCGGAAGTCTACGGTCCTGACTACAACAGGCAGCTTGCCGTGGCCCGTGAGATTCGAACGCTCTTTGAATCCACCACGGGGGTGGTCGACGTGGATGACTATATCGAGGCGGATCAGGTGAAATATGTCTTCACAGTTGATCGCGCCAAGGCAGCCCTCGCCGGGATTCCTTCCGAGGAAATCGTCAACACACTGCGCATGGCGCTCCAAGGAACGAAGGCTGGCCTCGTCCATATCCCGCAAGAGAAGAGTCCGGTCCAAATCGTGCTCCGCCTCCCGCTGGCCGAGCGGACTGGTCTGGAGCATCTCGGTGAGATTGGGTTACGCACGAGTGCCGGGGGCATCGTGCAGTTGTCCGAACTACTCACGGTCGAGCGAACGGTCCAGGACAAGGCGATCTATCACAAGAATCAAAAGCCGGTCGTCTATGTTGTCGCGGATGTCGGCGGCCCAGGAGCGGAGCAAGCAGAGAGTCCGGTGTATGGTGTGCTAGGGGTCGGGAAAAAACTAGAAGCGTTTCGCGCGGCAGAGGGGTATCAGATCGAACAGTACTATGCCTCGCAGCCCTGGTCTGAAGAGAAGATCGCTATGAAGTGGGACGGAGAATGGCACATCACCTACGAAACATTCCGTGACATGGGTATCGCCTTTGCCGTAGCCATGTTGCTAATCTATTTGTTGATCGTCGGGCAGTTCCAATCGTTCGTCACGCCGTTGATCATCATGGCGCCCATTCCGCTCACGCTCATCGGTATTCTACCTGGACATTGGCTGACCGGATCGTACTTCACCGCGACCTCCATGATCGGGTTCATCGCCCTGGCGGGGATCATCGTCCGGAACTCCATTCTCCTCGTCGATTTCATTCAACTGCAAGAACGTGCGGGCGTGTCCTTATCGGAAGCCGTCGTCAAGGCAGGTGCCATTCGCACACGCCCGATCTTATTGACCGCCGCGGCACTGATGGTCGGGGCTTTCGTCATCATTCTGGATCCCATCTTCCAGGGGTTGGCCGTCTCGTTGCTCTTCGGTGTCGGGGCCTCGACGCTGCTGACCTTGGTCGTGATTCCTCTGCTCTACTACCATGTGACCAGAAAGCCAGTTGCACCGCCTCTTCCCTTCTGTCGGATCGATAGATAAGGATAGTTCGCGGAGTTCAGAAGAAAGAAG
>JAMXAU010000136.1 GCA_024281365.1 Nitrospira sp. | reverse complement strand
GGATGCGCCGACACCGTACTATGATCACAATAGATTGGGTTGTGATGAAACCAACCACTCAAGTCATTGATTTATTTATACCAGAGCAGTTCTCAACCACCGGAAATCAATTTCCCCTCTTCACTTGCGCATATAAAATGTCCGGCTATACTTTCCAAATGCGTTCGTCAAAATACATCCTCTGGCAAGACGACAACGGTTGGCGCGGCTACCTGGAAGGCTACCCCGAGTACGAAGTCCAGGGTGAGTCGTTCGAAGAACTGCAAGTGAAGCTGTGGCAGCTGCACCAAGAGCTCACGGGCCAGCATCAAGAATCTGAACTAGTCCAAGATCAAGGCCCCTATCAGCAGTCCGATACGGAAGAGCACGCTCGGTCTCATAGTCACACACCCACCTTGCCTCGCCCCATGTCGCGCGCACAGAGCAAGCGCCGTGCACGAGTTGAAGAGCTGATGTTTGCGATGATCAGCAACCGTTGAGGACCACGAACTTCGATTTCCCATGATCTTGTTTTCTGCAGAACGTGTCACAAGCTTGTGCGTCGTATGAACGCGGCCAGGGAGATGCTCTCGGAAAGGCTGGTTGGCTGATACGAAATCGCGTGTTGGAATGAGCCCGTACGGTGACGAACCGTCCGCTCAGCGGAAGGATGGAGTACCGATGCAAGCGATCAAATGCTACTACTTGGATGAAGAGAAGCAGTGGCTGGGTTATCTGCCGAACTTCCCGGACCATTGGGCGCACGGAGAAACGCTTGAAGCCCTTCAAGCCAACCTCTATCGTTTGAACTTTGACCTGACCTTGGTGGAAGCCCTGCGAAAAGTGTCTGAACTCAGCCTCCCACTATAATGAGCGACCAAACACCCCTCCGACAGCCCGAGACCAACAGCTACTTCTGCCGCGTGATTCTGTGAAATCGTAAAGCCCTTTCCCAGTTTCGCACTCAACCCTCTGTAAGATTTTCTTCTGCCAACCGACATATCTGTCTGAGCAGCGTGGCAACTGCTGGCTGCAACACCGGTATCTGCCCATATGTCCAGATTGACCTTACGGCAGAAGATTGATACATAGAGCCAGCTCCATACCATCAGGTAGTACTTGAGAGGCCGGCTATGCCCACCAATGAAATTACGCAGAAAGTCAGCGAACGCTATGCACAAGCCGCCAACAGCGGCGAGCAGATGTGTTGCCCCACCAGCTACGACATGGGACACCTCAAGACCTTCATTCCCGACGAAGTCCTGAAGATCTCCTATGGCTGCGGCACCCCGGCTGGACTCAAGACCGTACGTGCGGGTGAGACGGTCTTAGACATCGGGTCGGGAGGTGGCATCGACTGTTTTGAAGCCTCTCGGCTGGTCGGTCCTACCGGACGCGTGATCGGCATCGACATGACGGATACCATGTTGGAGATCGCCCGCAAGAATGCGTCTGTCGTGGCGGCAAACCTTGGCTATTCCAATTCGAATGTGGAATTCCGAAAAGGCCTGGCCGATGCGATGCCGGTCGAGGACGGCACGATCGATCTGATCATCTCAAATTGCGTCATCAACCTGGCACCGGACAAACGGAAGGTGTTTCGTGAAATGTACCGGGTGACCAAACCCGGCGGGCGATTCACGATCTCCGACATCGTATCGGACCAAACCGTGCCGCAGTACCTCGTCCACGACACCCAGAAATGGGGCGATTGCCTCTCCGGCGCCTTGACGCTCACGGCCTATATGACGGGCATGACGGAAGCTGGGTTTCTCGGCATCCACCTCGTCAAGTTTTCACCCTGGCGCGTAATCGACGGCATCCACTTTTTCTCTGTCACCTTGACCGGCTACAAACTGCCTCCGGCAACAACCGCCTCTTCGGTCCGGTACGCCACCCTTCGAGGCCCCTTCAGCCGATTTGTGGATGAACGAGGTATGACCTATCACCGTGGGATTCCACAATCGATCACACCGGATGAGGCACGACTGTTGAGCGTGCCTTCCCTTTCTGAACACTTCCTTCTGACGACCGAACCGGTGACACTGGACAACCGCGATCCGCGTTGGAGCGCCGTCCTCCCCGCCGATGCTCCTTGCACCTGGCAAGGTCACTATGCGCTGCTGGCCGGTCCCTTCGTCGAAGCAGTCGATGACGATCACCATGTCTATCGCCGAGGGGAACCGCTGGAGGTTTGCTCCAAGACGGTCGCAGTTCTAGAGACCAATGGCTATCAGCCCCATTTCGTCATTCTGAATCGTGCCGGTGAACCTGTGGGCGGTGAAGCTGTCACCTGTTCACCTGACGGAGGCTGTTGTTGATGAAGCGCGCCATCAATGCCAACGTGCTCACTCCACGCCAATGCGCGTCGATTCTCAAGGCCCTGGGTGATGAAACCCGACTGCGCATCTTGGAATCCTTGCTCGTCAGTGAAAAATGTGTGACGGATCTCGTGCAAGAGCTGGGGTGCTCTCAGCCTCATGCTTCCCATCACCTCCGCATTTTGCGAGACTCCAGCCTGGTTGAAGGCCACCGGTGCGGCAAAACAGGTGTGCTACAGAGTGACGCCCGAGATTCAGCGTGCTCTCGCAAACGGGCAAGGACAAGCCCTGGATTTTGGTTGTTGCGAATTGCGATTTCCTGAGTCTGCCTTGATGACGATTGGTCGTACGCGCTGATGACCGTTGTGCAGTGAGAAGATTCCTGTCGTCTGGTTGGAACCAATATGCCGCTGACTTTACGAGGGGCAACACAATCCTCTGGCCTCCGCTTCTGAACAGCTCAAAGTACTGGAACAACCAAACTCGCATCTCTCTTTTCAGGCTCAGCTTGATCGAGTCGGCCTATCTCCTCTGTGCTCCACAGGCATCACGGTCTTCCAGATCAATGTCGGCAAACTCTGCAACCAGACCTGTCGCCATTGCCATGTCGATGCCGGTCCTGATCGTTCCGAAACTATGTCCTTGGAAACAGCAGAGCACTGCATGAAGGCTCTGGCCAGGACCGACATTCCTACGGTGGATATCACGGGCGGTGCGCCGGAACTCAATCCGCATTTTCGGTGGCTCGTTGAACAATCCCACAGACTCGGGCGCCACATCATGGATCGTTGCAATCTGTCCGTCTTACTACTCCCTTCACAAGCCGAGTTGGGGGAATTTCTCGCCCAGCATCAGGTCGAGATCATCGCCTCTCTACCCTCGTACCAGGCCAGCCAGACCGATGCCCAACGAGGCGACGGCATCTTTGAAAAGTCGCTGGCGGCACTCCGACTCTTGAACCGATTGGGATATGGACGACCGGATAGCGGCCTGGTCTTGAACCTGGTCTACAATCCAGTCGGCGCGTTCCTGCCTCCAAGACAAGAAGCCATTGAAACTCAATTCAAGAAGGAGCTACGGACTAAACACGGCATTGAGTTCAACCGGCTCTATACCATCACCAACATGCCCATCAGCCGGTTCCTGGAATTCCTGATCGAAAGCGGCAACTACGAGCAATACATGACGCGCCTGGCTCATGCATTCAATCCCGCCGCTGCTGCTGCAGTCATGTGTCGGCATACTCTCTCAGTCGGATGGGACGGGAGGTTGTACGATTGTGACTTCAATCAGATGCTTGACCTGATGGTCGACCATGGAGCGCCGTCGCATATCCGTGACTTCGATCCGGCTCAGCTTCATCACCGCCGGATCGTGACACGCAACCATTGCTACGGCTGCACGGCCGGTTCCGGGTCGTCCTGTGGCGGAACCGTTACATGACAATTAATTATATCTAAGATATGGAGATGTGTTGATGTGTCAATATCTTGATCTCTACCGACGAAAGATCGACCACTTGCTTTCCGCAGCCCTGCTGCTTGCCCTGTGTGGGATAGCTGAAACTGCAATAGCCCAGACAACCGGAACTAATCAGCTGTCCGGCAAACTCGTGGTCACGGGTGCCAGCACCCTCGCCCCGCTGATCAGCGAGATCGGCAAGCGCTTTGAGAGTCTCTCCCCCAACGTGCGTGTGGATGTTCAGACCGGCGGCTCATCTCGCGGTGTCGCCGATGCGCGCCAGGGACTAGCCGATATCGGCATGGTCTCGCGCGCGATAAAAGACGAGGAGAAGGATCTGCATGCTTTTCCGGTGGCGCGCGATGGCGTGGGAATCATTCTGCACAAAGACAATCCCGTCCAGTCCCTCACCGACGAACAAGTGATCGCGATCTATACGGGCAAGATCACCAATTGGAAAGACGTCGGTGGGAAGGATGCAGCTATTACCGTTGTGAACAAGGCGGAGGGCCGATCGACACTGGAAGTCTTCTTACACTACTTCAAACTGAAGAATGCGGACGTCAAAGCGCAGGTGGTGATCGGCGACAACGAGCAAGGCGTCAAGACTGTCGCCGGCAGCCGTCACGCCATCGGATACGTTTCTATCGGGACAGCTGAATATGATGAATCACAAGGCGTGCCGATTAAGCTGCTCCAGACCGGAGGGGTGACTGCCTCCACAGAGACGGTGCGGAACGGAACCTTTCCGATTTCTCGCCCACTCCACATCGTGACGCGAACTCAGCCGGCCGGATTAACCACAGCCTTTATCGACTATGCTCAGTCCAAAGCCGTCCATGACATCATTGCACAGCAATACTTTGTTCCATTGGTCAACTGACGACTGCCTTTGCTGGTTCTTACGCGGCCTTGCCGCCGTTGCCGGCACGATCGTCATAGTCATCGTCACGTTTCTGATCATGGAGGCACTTCCCGTCCTTCAGAGAATCGGCCTGCTTCGATTCTTTACGGACCCGTCTTGGCACCCGGCCGAGGGCTTCTACAATCTCACGCCCATGCTATGGGGCACCTTGTTCGCCATGGCTGGTTCCGTATTGATCGCCACACCGTTAGGCATTCTCTCCGCCGTCTTCTGCCACTATTACGCACCCGTCTCTCTTGGCAGACTCTATCGACGCCTCATTGAGCTACTCGCCGGCATTCCTTCTGTCGTCTACGGATTCTGGGGACTCGTGGTGCTGGTCCCGATGATTGGCGAGATCCACCCTCCAGGGCCCAGTCTCTTGGCGGGCATCCTCATCCTCACGATCATGATCCTGCCCACCATAGCCTTGATGGCCGACGCCAGTCTGGCCAATGTGCCACAACAATACCTGCGTGGGGCGGCAGCCTTGGGACTTCCACGATGGGCGACCATTCGAGGGGTGGTGTTTCCGGCAGCCAAATCGGGGTTGTTCACCGGCGTGATTCTGGAAACCGGACGAGCCATCGGTGAAACCATGGCCATTCTGATGGTCTGTGGGAATGTGGTCCAGACGCCCTCCAGCCTCTTGGACCCGGTCCGTACGTTGACCGCCAATATCGCTCTGGAAATGGCCTATGCGCTCGGCGACCATCGTGCGGCCCTCTTCGTCAGTGGCCTGGTTTTAATGGCCATGATCGTTGCCCTAGCGATCGCCGCCGAATGGATCAGCCGAGGGAGAATCTATGGTTAAGACGCTGAGCCGGTCACAGAATCCTCGTGAATGGTTGGCATTTGTCCTTGTGTGGGGAGCAGCGGCCGTTGTGACCGCCACCTTCTGCTGGCTATTAGGAGACATTCTCTGGCACGGACTGAGTCGTCTCTCTTGGACGTTTCTGACTGCCCCGCCGGAAAGCGCCGGACGACGGGGCGGGATCGGCCCGATCCTGGTTTCGACATTCCTGATTCTGGGCGTCTGCCTTGCTGTATCCCTCCCAATCGGTGTCGGCACCGCCGTCCTCCTCGCCGAATTTACCTTAGACCAAGGTCTGTTCGGACGGATGACTCGCCGGAGCCTCGATGTCCTGGCCGGTGTACCGTCGATTGTATTCGGTCTTTTCGGCAACGCGTTTTTTTGCAAGACACTGGGCCTCGGTTTCTCGATCCTGTCCGGTGGGTTGACGTTGGCCTGCATGGTGCTGCCTATTTTGATTCGATCAACAGAGGAAGGGTTTCGCGCCGTGCCAGCGAGTTACCGGCTTTCCGCTGCCGCGCTTGGGCTCTCACGCACAACGACACTCCTCCACCTCCTACTACCCGCAGCGGTACCTGGCCTTATAGTTGGCCTGGTCCTTGGAGTTGGCAGGGCAATTGCGGAGACGGCCGCGCTCATTTTCACCAGCGGCTATGTGGATCGGATGCCGGAGTCGTTGCTTGATTCCGGTCGTGCGCTGTCCATTCATATCTTTGATCTGTCCATGAATGTCTCCGGCGGGGACGCCAACGCCTATGGCTCCGCACTGGTTCTAGTTGTCCTACTGCTCCTCATCAACGGCACCGCATCATGGCTGGCAACCGTTGGGCTTCACCGAAAGATCGTGACCGTATGACGCCGATCGAACCCATCGCAGAACGGCGCCCACAGCATCTACCCAACGATGAACCTGCATGCTGCAAACCTCACCCCTTCGTTGATGTGGATCGCCTCAGTTTGCACTACGGAGAAAAGTCAGCGTTTCAGGATGTGACCTTGTCGATCAGCAAGGGAAGGATTACAGCTCTCGTGGGACCATCGGGGTGTGGGAAGACCAGCTTCCTCACCTGCCTGAACCGTCTCACCGATCTGATCCCCGCATGTCTGGTCTCTGGACGGATCACGATCGACACGCTTGATGTGTTAGCGCCTCAGACGGATGTCATCCGACTTCGCCGCCGCATCGGCATGATCTTCCAGAAGCCGAACCCATTCCCTCTGTCGATCCGAAGAAACCTTGAGTTCCCGCTGCGTGAGCATGGCCTGCGCGATCGGACACAGCTCAGCACTGCCATCGAAACCGCCTTACGGGATGTCGGGCTCTGGGATGAGGTCAAGGATCGGCTGGATTCGCCCGCATTGGCTTTGTCCGGCGGCCAACAACAACGCCTCTGTATTGCCAGAGCTTTGGCGCTTTCCCCGGAGATGCTGCTCATGGATGAGCCCTGCAGCGCCCTCGATCCGATTTCCAGCGGCATCGTTGAGGATCTCATTGTCAGGCTCCGTGGACGCTATACGATTCTGATCGTCACTCATAACCTGGCTCAAGCGCGCCGTATCGCGAACGATGCCGCCCTGTTCTGGGTTCACAACGGAGCGGGCCGACTCATCGAAGCAGGCCCTGCCAAGCAAATCTTTGAAGACCCTCGTGATCCATTGACCGCCGCATATGTCAGCGGCATGCGAGGATAGGAAGACAGAGATAGTCATCTCAGTGCATCCCTGATCACGGATGCCGCTGAAATCGATAAGGCGCTCCATCTCTGTTCTCCTACTTGAGAAAGCTATCTGGACTTGTCACTCCTGGCTACACTCTGCTATGGTGCGACGCGGTTATTTCACTATCCATTGGATTTGGACATCACCGAATGGTCTGGGACCCAAAAGATCCGTGGGGCAAGAAGCCCGATCCGCTTGAGGACGCGCTCAAACAGGCGCAGTCTCAGCTCAAAGATCTTTTCCCGCCTGGTGGGCTGAAAAACCTCCTGCCTTCCGGGGGGGTCTGGAATCTTGTCCTTGCTGCGGTGGTAATCTTGTTCATCTGGCAGTCGGTCTTCATCGTCGCGCCGGACGAGGAGGGGGTCGTCAAGCGATTTGGGGTGCCGGTTCGGACGGTCGAGCCAGGGCCTCATTTCAAGATCCCGTTCGCTGAGACCGTCCTTCAGCCCAAGGTCGCGAAACTCTACCGGGTCGAAGTCGGCTTCCGTACCAGCCAGCAAGGTCGCCAGCAAATGGTGC
>JAMXAU010000135.1 GCA_024281365.1 Nitrospira sp. | reverse complement strand
TTCCGTACCGGAACGAGCACATCATCTCAGGGTGTTGGTGTGCACGAACAGCCTGTCCAGCTTATCTGACGACAAGAACTGAGCAAGCTGGTTGCTGGACGAGTTTCAACGAGACGCTGCCCTGAAGGAAGCGCGCGACAGCACTCCGCCCTTTTGCACCTGTCACAATCAAATCCGGCTGTTCAAGATTCACGATCTTCATGATTTCTTCTGCCGCCGGTCCGACCCGGGGGAATTGCCTGACCCGGTACCCGACCTTTTCCAGTTTGGCGGCCTCCTGAGCCAGCAACTGTTCTCCCGCCTCTTTCACCGCCGTATACCGCAAGAACGGCATGACGTGCACCAAAAGAATCACAAGGGGCTTGCCGTCGGCCGTAGCCTTGAATCGTTTGAGCAGAAACTGAAGTGCCTTCCCTGATGAGGCAGATCCGTCTGTTGCGAACAAGATCCGCCGAGGAAGGTGAGGCGGCTCCTTGACGATCAGGACCGGAGTCGTGGCATGGAGCGTCACTGCGGTCGACACACTCCCCAACATGAAGCGGTCAAGGGCGTCCAAGCCTCGACTCCCCAGCACGATCAGCGCGGTATTTCCCGCATGCTTCAAGAGCGCCTGTGCGATCGGTCCTTGTTCCACGCGGACGGAACCGGTCAATCTCAACTCACTCATCCGTTTCTTCGTGCCCAGTTCCACCTGCTTCGCTCGGCTTTCCAGCAGATGAATCGCCTCTCCAATATCAGGTTCATACCCGCTGATGGATGGATAGGTGAGAGCCGGTACCCGGGCGGAATTGAGATCGACGGAATGGATCGCCGTCACCCGAGGGGCAGACCGCAAGGGAATCTTCCCCACCCAATCCAGCGCCCATTCCGAGTATTTCGACCCATCGATCCCCACCACGACCTTCATTGTCATGTCACTCCTCCAGCCAATAGGATATGTTGATTCGTCACGCGGACATCACCGGCGATTGTTGGCATTGACGGCTCGCTCACCTTCCATTCGTGACGAGCATCAGAAGACCGCCGATTCCAGCATAGGTTCATTAATAGATGATGGGTTTCAATCGACAGATCGACCAATTCCTCAGTGGTCCCTGTCACCTCGGCATTCAGGTCTTTCTCATCAAGAAAGTGCACGGTCACCCGTTCTTCCGGATCGATCCACGGGATGATGGTTTTCCGCTTTTCGTGGTTGGTCATCGCCACTTCTTCGTCTCTCGTCTCAAGACCTCATTGCGGTGACGGAACTGGAACATGCTGTCTTGATTGAGCCAACCAGCGGATATAGAGCAGGACATGCTGCTTCTCTTCCTTCGATAAGGCCCATTTCCAAGACCCCATTGCGGTGCCTCGTTCACCTTCGTGAATCGTCTGTGTCAGCTCGAAATCGGACTTCCGCTGGACTGCAGGGCTCGTGAGGTCTGCTGGTGGCGGGGTAACGTTGAATGCGTGACCTTTTCCTTGTTCTCCATGGCAAAACTGGCAATACTCCCCATAGAGACGCTTCCCCTCCTGCAAGTCGTAATGTTCACGGAGCGCCTTCTCACCACTCTTCTGCTCAGCACCGGCATCCGCAACAGGGAGACATGACTGAACAAAGAACAGAAATAATAGGACAGCCCCTGAGAACATCACCTTCCCCCTCCCATCATACGAGGACAATGAAGGGCAACCATCGTGCCATTGAAACGAGCCACAATGAGGTCGCAGTCTAGTTATAGCTTATTGAAAGCACTAGGTTTCTTCGATCGGAAGGCTCGGACTCGCTTCGAGAGGGGGGAAAATTCCCCGGACGCCTTCTGCCCACTGTCGCAGAATGCTACAGCAGCGGGAACTGCAAGTCCGGAGATCGATGCTTGAGAAGCGTGGCCACAATAACGGAGGCCGGCAGGAAAGGTAGAACCAGAAAGAACCGATCAGCAGATCCGCGGGAGTTGCTCGCCCGAGAGCAGATCAAGCACACGGTGGGTACCAACAACCGTCCGTAAGATGACCATGGAAGGATCACGGTCCGTTACGATGCCGATCTGAGCTGCCTGACTTGCCGCCTTATGTCGCCGCATCACGGCAAGCGCGGCCTCGGCCTGCGGTACAGGCACCACCGCGACGAATCGTCCTTCATTCGCCACATAGAGTGGGTCGAGTCCTAAGAGCTCACAGGCTCCACGCACTGGTTCGTTCACAGGGATCGCAGGCTCTTCCACCGTCATACCAACCTTCGCCGCTGTGGCCAGTTCATTCAGCACACTCGCAAGTCCGCCGCGGGTGAGATCGCGCAGGCAATGGATCTCGATCCCACTGTCGATCAAATCGGCCACGATGTGATGCAGCGGGGCCGTATCGCTTTCCACATTCCCGTCGAACGTCAGCCCTTCCCGCACACTGAGCACGGCCACGCCGTGGGAGCCAAGATCGCCGCTCACAAGAATCGCGTCGCCCGGCTGGATCAACATCGGCAAGACACGAACACCGTTCGGCACGAGACCAACACCGGACGTATTGATGAAGATTCCGTCACCTTTGCCGCGATCCACAACTTTCGTATCACCGGTGACAATCGGCACGCCAGCTACTTTCGCGGCTTCGGCCATGGAGCGCACGACTCGCTGGAGGACATCGATGCTGAGCCCCTCTTCAAGAATAAAGCCCGTGCTCAGATACAGCGGCTTGGCGCCGCACATGGCGAGATCGTTGATCGTACCGTTCACCGCGAGACTTCCGATGTCGCCGCCAGGGAAAAATAGAGGACGCACCACGTACGAATCCGTAGTGAAGGCGAGCGTCCCTTTCTCAACCGGCCAAGTCGCGCCGTCGTGAAGCGACTCCAGCAGGGGATTATGAAAGGCCCGCACGAAGACGTCTTGAATCAGCTCCTGCATGAGTCGCCCACCGCCGCCATGCGCAAGCTGCACCGTCTTTTTCCCTGAAGTGGGTAAGGGGCAGGTTGGTTCAAATGGTTTGTTGTTCATGGTTGGTATCTCGCCTGAAGAACAGAGCTTATAGCTGATGGCGTATAGCAGGCAATCAGCGTGAAAAGAGCCTATAGCTTATGTCCTATGGTACGAGATCGGACCGGAATGTTATCCCATCGGTGGTTTGCTTTTCCTGCCTCTGCCATAGGCCATATGCTCTGATCCTAACAACCACCACGCCTTACCTTTCACTTCTCACTTTTCACCAATTCTGATTCCCCTAACCCCTTACTCCTCACCCCTCACCGTTCCGCCGGTACCGATAATACGCAGCACAAGCCCCTTCGCTCGACACCATCGGCGCGCCTAGCGGCTTCTCTGGCGTGCAACGAGTCCCGAAGGCGGAACAGTCCATTGGCTTGAGCAAGCCTTGGAGAACCAGCCCACTCTGGCACTCCGGATCTTCAATGCCTACCGAGAGCTGTCCAAGTTCACGTTGAAACTTCACCTCGGCGTCGTAGGCGCTATAGCCAGATTTCAGACGCAGACCGCTCCCAGGAATTTCTCCGATACCGCGCCAGATTCGCGGCGCCGGTTCAAAGACCTCCTCGACAATCGTCCTCGCCGGTCTGTTCCCCTCTCGGCTCACCGATCGCACGTACTGATTCTCCACTTCGACTCGTCCCTCTTCCAATTGGCTCACCAACATCGCGACCCCTTCGAGCACATCGAGCGGTTCGAAGCCGGTCACGACGATCGGGACTCGATATCGTTGAGCGATGGCCTCGTACTCCTCATAACCCATCACCGTACAGACATGGCCGGCAGCGAGAAACCCTTGAATCCGATTCTGGGGCGACGACAGGATCGCCTCCATCGCTGGAGGGACCAGCACATGGGCGATCAGAAGACTGAAGTTTGTGATGCCCGCCTCCCTTGCTTGGGAGACCGCCATGGCCCAGGCCGGAGCAGTCGTTTCAAAACCCACCGCGAAACAGACCACTTCACGATCGGGATGCTTTCGGGCTAGGTCGAGTGCATCCAATGGTGAATAGATAATCCGCACATCTCCGCCCGCCGCCTTCACACCGAACAAATCACCACGAGAACCAGGCACGCGCAGCATGTCACCAAAGGAGCAGAAGATGACATTTGGCAAGGATGCAAGGCACACAGCCTGATCGATCAACGACACCGAGGTCACACAGACCGGACAGCCAGGCCCATGAACGAGTTCCAGATTTTTCGGCAACAGGCTGTCGAGGCCGAACCGGACGATCGCATGGGTCTGCCCTCCGCAGACCTCCATAATTGTCCAAGGCCGTTGCGCCGTCTGCTTGATCCGCTCTGCCAGCGCCGTCGCCACGGCCCGATCGCGAAATTCATCCACGTACTTCATGACGGTGATTCCCGTTGCTCCACAACATTCCCACGATGAGTAGAGTGCCTACTCTGCTTCCTGTCTTATAAACCTCTAGGACCCCAATAGAAACAGGTTGCCGCTTCAACCGTTTGCGCCCGTTGCTTGACATGACCATTATAAATGACTATATAGAATTATCACCAGAAGCGAGAAATGGGAGGGGGTAAGGCCACATGAAAACCATGCCCGTGACAGATTTTAAGGCGCATGCACTGAAAGTATTGGGAGAAGTTGCGGAAACACGAGAACCGGTTGTGGTCACAAAGCGCGGCAAGCCGCTCGCCGAGATTGTTCCCTTCGCGGGAAAGCGCACGGCACCTGGCCGTTTAGCAGAAGCGCTCGTGTTCGAAGATGATATTGTGTCGCCCATCGGTGACGCCGAGTGGAACGTCTGCCGGTGAAGTACGTCCTCGATACGCATGTCTGGGTCTGGTGGCAGATGAACCCGAAGAAGCTGTCCCCTCGCGTCCGCACCATTCTCAATAATCCCGACCAGTATGCGGAGCTGCTCCTCTCAGCGATATCGGCGTGGGAGTTCAGTAAGTTGTTGGAGAAAAAACGGATAGGGATTTCGTGCGATCCTGAAGAATGGTTTCGCGTCGCACTTGAGATGCCCAAGCTCCGACTCGTGCCTCTCACCCCCACACTCAGCTACCGATCGACAACACTGCCTCAACCGTTTCACGGAGATCCGGCGGATCAAATCATCGTCGCAACCGCCAGAGAAGAGAATGCGACCGTGCTGACCAAGGACAACCTCATCCGGCAATACAAGCACGTGCGCACACTTTGGTAAACAACGACGCGATTGCCTGCCTTCCACCTCAATGATCTGTTCCGCGCTCGCCCCTGAACAAGCGTGAGGTCTTACAGCAACAAACTGTTGAGCCCGAACCGTACGATCGCGTGGGTCTGTCCTCCACAGACCTCCATGATCGTCCAAGGCCGACGCACCGTCTTCTTGATCCGCTCCGCCAGCGCTGTCGCCACCGCGCGATCGCGAAATTCATCCACGTACTTCATGGCCGTAAACCCCGTTGTTCGGCATCATCCCGCGATCAGCTGAAGACCAATTAGGTCTTCGTGAGGACAGACGGCAGCCGAGAAAGTGATACTGTACATTGCTTCGCCGCAACATCATGCTATGTGTCATGTGCCG
>JAMXAU010000134.1 GCA_024281365.1 Nitrospira sp. | reverse complement strand
ATCGCTCCTTTCAGCAGCACGCCCACCCTTGTCGGCTCATCAACCTAGCCCTTGAGGAAGACCGTGAGTCAAGGTAGACTGATTCTCCTACGTTCTTCCAAAAACCCAAGTACGGCACCATTGGCTGAAGGAGATTCTTTCATGAAAACCATCAATAGGTTAGCCCTCTGTTTTGTCGCTGTCCTCATCAGCGCGTCCCTGTCCATACCTTCTACCGCTCTCGCTCAGGGTCTCCCGCCTGCAGGTAAGCAGAAAATTGAAGCAACCCAGAAGCCTGTCAAAACCATCGGCATGGAGGAGTATCGAAGGATTGTCGACAACCCTGGAGGAGCCTTGATCATCGATGTGCGTGAGCCTCAAGAGTATGCAGCCGGACACGTCCCAGGGGTGATCAACATTCCGCGCGGTCTGATTGAAACCCAAATCTGGAACCACCTGGGGAAAGCCGATGTGGAACGCCCGATTGTACTCCAATGTCAAAGCGGGAGACGCGCAACCCTTGCCGCTCAAACTCTTGGTGAACTTGGATTCACGCAGACCTCTGCGGTCATCATGAACCTTGACGACTGGAAAACCTCCGGCAATCCTTTTGTCAAATAGTCGTCCACCCATTCGGATTCCAACTGTGGAGCATCCCATGTCTGTCGATAGTTCTCTCCGTGTGATTGCACGCGCCAAGGCCAAGCCCGATCAAATCGCTCAGGTGCGAGCAATCCTGATCGCCCTCGTGGAGGCGACTCGCCGGGAACCAGGTTGTCTCAGCTATGAGCTCTTGCAAAACCACGCCGATGTGACTGAGTTCGTGTTCGTCGAGCGGTGGGCCAGCGCTGCGGAAGAACAGGCGCATTTCGTGACGCCTCATCTGTTGACCACGCTGCAACAGCTGACCGGTCTGCTGGCCTCGGAGCCTCAGATCTGTCGATACGGCGTCGTGCGATAGCCCGCCGCGCAAAACCGTATCGGCACGGAAGACCAAGACGATGGCATCCATGACACCAGACACAGAACTCACCCTCTCGTACCAGAATCAGCGAGCCGTCATCTCCCCTTGGGGCGCATCGTTACGCCGATACCTCTTCGTTGATACAAGCGGACAGGAGATCGATATTGTCTGGGGCTATTCTGGTGGCAGTGGAAAACGTGGCGGGCAAGGTGATGTCCTGATTCCCTTTCCCGGCCGGATCGGGAACGGACAGTATTCATTCGAGGGACAAACGTTCCAACTGGAATGCAACGACAAGGAAGGTCCGAACGCCATTCATGGCTTCGTTCGGAGTATGGCCTGGGACATCCAGGGCCATGACTCAAATCGAGTGGCCATGTCGGTGACGCTCGATGCCGAGACGTACAGGCCTCGCGGGTACCCTTTTTCCTTGTACATCACGGTGACCTATGAGCTGAACGCCACCGGGCTGTCATGTGCCTTCAAGGTCGAAAACATCGGTGACCGTACCGCCCCAGTTGGCATTGGATTTCACCCCTACTTCACCGTCGGCACCAACATCATCGATGAGGCAGAGGCGCAGATCCCCGGCACCGGATTCTTGGAATTCAATGAACGACTCGTACCGACTGGAACGATCTGCGGGGTGAATGACACCGCGTGGGACTACCGTCGGTTTCGCCCGATCGCCCGACAACGCTTCAACCATTGCTATGTGAACTTGGAGCGTGATGCCGAAGGGATTGCCACAGCCGCTCTTCGTCATATCCCAAGCAACCGAACAATCACCATCACGATGGACTCAGCCTTTTCAGCAGTGGTCGTCTATACTGGAGATGCCATTGCGGATGCTCCGCGCGCTGCACTTGCCATCGAACCGATGACCTGTGCGAGCGATGCGTTCAACCATCCGGAATGGGGGCTCAAGCGATTGGCTCCCGGCGACACCTTCTCCGGATGCTGGAGTGTGGACGATTCAAGCCGCAGTGGGGCTTAGCCAACATTAATGAAAACGGTTCGCGGTGAAGCAGTTTGGATCGGGGCTCTCCTGAGAATTGCAAGTTTCAAGTTTCTTGTTTCAGGCTTGAGGTTTCCGTACAACTTAACACCTTAAACATGAAACCTGAAACTCAGAGTGAGGAGCGAACGACGAGTATTGTCGCAACTGCTGATCGGGTGGAGCCTGAACAGCCTACCGCTCAGGCTGCTTTCCGGAGAGTGGGAGACTTTTTACCGAGGAGGTCACGCCAGAGGAGACCGAGTTTAAACTCCACTTCGTCGAAGGAATCCCCTTGTGCCGACTGATCCGGGTATCCCTGCAGATACCCTCGCCACTTCTCTTGATCCAGCGAGATCACATACCGTGGTGTGTCCATACGTGGGTGTTCGACCACGGGTCGCTCAACACGGGGAAGTTCACGAGGCGCTTTGAAGGTCTTTGCTCTGCTGTTGAACTTTCAGCTCCAACTCCTCAAAGGAAGCCGCTTGCACTTCTCGTTGCGGATTGCCTTCGGGGTGGGCAAACCATTTACCCTGCTGTTGCCAATATACCCAATTTGGTCGTTCCATTCGGGTGAGCATAGCCAAGCCATCACAAACTGACCAGCACTTTCCATTTTTTTGCACATGAGCACCACAGACCACAGTCTTCTCCACACTGGATCCCTCTCCTATCGCCAGGTCTCAGCCAATCAGCTGTCCTTTCAAGTCGCCATGACTGGAACGGAAGACCGACTGATGCTCTGCCTGCATGGATTCCCAGAATGTGCGCTTTCATGGAGATACCAGCTTCAACCACTGGCAGAAGCCGGCTATCGAGTCTGGGCCCCTGATCTCCGTGGCTATGGTGGAACGACACGTCCCGTTGGCCTCGAGGCCTACGCAATCGAGTCATTGCTGGAAGACGTCAGCGGACTGCTGACTGCCGCCGGAGCGTCACAGGTCATCCTCGTTGGACATGACTGGGGCGGCATCATCGCCTGGTACTATGCCCTGCGGTACCCGGAACGCCTCAAAGCCCTTGTGATCCTGAACGCCCCTCACCCGGCCTGCTTTGAACGAGAACTCCGGCACTGGCGACAATTGCGTCGCTCCTGGTACATGGGCATGTTTCAGGTTCCTCTGGTGCCTGAAGCAGCCTTGTTCGCGAGTAAGGGCTACATCATCGGGAAAATCTTTGAGCGTATGGCGATTCATCGGGAGCACATGCCTGACGACATCGTGCAGCATTATCGGCAGCAGGCCTGCGCACCAGGCGCCCTCACCGCCATGCTGAACTACTATCGAGCCGCACTGCGTGGCGGAGGGGCGCTTCGCCAACGCAGGTTAGGCTATCCCACCATCGACGTTCCCACCTTGGTTCTGTGGGGACTACGGGATCATGCTCTTGGTCCCCACAATCTTGATGAATTGAACCATTTCGTGAGCAACCTGACCGTAGTCCGAATGGCCAATGCAGGCCATTTCGTACATGAAGACGAGCCAAACCGAGTGACGCGGGAAGTAGTAACCTGGCTGCAGAATCTATGATCTGATTCATTGTGCCCCTCGACTCTTTCTCCTCGCCGCTTAGTTCTCTAAACGACTTCTACTTGAGAGCCCCGGTACCGATTCCATTTTTCTCTCGCCCAACACTCCTACCACCAACCCAATCGCCTTCTCTAAGCTGCGGGAAATGATCAAGTTATTGACCAATCAGCCGAACAAGATACGATGCCATAACAAGGCTTCCGGGATTTCTTTCCAACAATTCTGGGCACCTATGAAACGAATGGGGACCGCCACAGCTTCGCCTACTCAGCAGCCTTCTAATGGATCCACCACCGTCCTGTTGGTGATTGGTGGACTGTTGCTGATCGGCCTGGTTTACAGCGCCGTGGTACGCGACACGCCGGTTTCTTGCCCCAATGAATTGGTCGGCGCCTGGATCACTGCGGCAAACGGATACGAGAACGGCATGCTGGTCTTCACTAAGGCAGGTGTGTCGTTCAGCCGGCTTCTTGGATGCGCAAGCTGCGGCGCATCAATGACAGAAGGACCTCGCACGTTGTACACGATCGTCTACGCCGAAGCATGAGAGTTCTACTGTCATGACAAGCACATCTCGCTTTCTGATCAGTGTTCAACGGAGACAGTTGTTCGTACATCCCATCCAATACTGGTTTGTTGGGAATGCGGGGCAGCTATGAAGCGGTGAGCCGCTCTACGATCCCGTCTTGGGAACAGCCACAAACGCCTTGACGACTCCTCCACTACCAATCGCTGCAGACACTTCTCGGCACCGGCGGTGCCAGGACGAAAGAGACTCCCATCGCCGATTCAACACGAGTTGTCTGGGACAACCACTTCCATTCGGCACTCGTCAGCGAAGCCTATGAATCAGTGACGATCCACATGAAGCCACAAGCGCCCTGGCCAGCTGACGACTGCGCTGCAGACAACGTGCGGATTCGAGCTGTCTGGCAACCGTTGATTGAAGGCCTTTCGAATTCGATGATCTCAGCTGGACTCACCGACGATCATGAAGGCTGCCTGATCATGGGACAACCACTTCGGTGACCAGCAAATCCCACTCACCGGCGGAACCACAATCGGTACAAGATTCCCACGCCAGGTTCCCACGCTGACCATCGTCCCTCCAAATCCGATTGAAGCAGCACCTCAGACCAATCGTCCCCGCACGAGGCGCGGGTTCAGCATGGCGCACCCGCTGCAAATCCGCATGCTGAGTCAGGTCATCATCTATTCGGCAATCATCTTTGTATTGTTGGCCATTCCCGTGTTCAAACCGCTCATGCAGGCCCTCGATAATCCCGCGCTGTCTTGGCAAGAGCGAGCCGTCGTCGCCAACGACCTCCTCAACCTCCACGCCCGATTCTGGCCATGGGCGCTCGGCGCCGGCCTCGTGGTCTTGATCCATTGCATCCACTCGATACGACTGATGCATCGGGTGGCCGGCCCCCTCGCTCGGCTCAAACAGGTGTTCCCTCAGATCGGCAACGGCAACCTGTGCGTTCGCACCACGTTGCGCCAAGGAGACTATTTGACCCCGGAAGTCGACCTAGTCAATCAGATGACCGTTCAGCTGCACTCGAAGATCACAGCACTCAAACATGTGCAAGTCCTCCTGGCACTCGATGCCACCCGGATCAGGGAACTGGCTTTGGCGAAAGAGGATCC
>JAMXAU010000133.1 GCA_024281365.1 Nitrospira sp. | reverse complement strand
CCCGCTCTTTGCTGCTAGGTATCAAGTCGAATCACCTATCCTGTCTCGTGTGGTATTTTACGATGGGTTTGCATCGACTCGTGCGACAACCCCATATCTGGGAGGATTTATGACATCCATGATTCTTCGCCTCTGTCTGGTTGGCATGGCTGCCGCGCTGGGTTTTATTGGTGAGGTGCATGCTCAGTCTGCTGAACCGACCTATGCTTGGCAACAGGGGCCGCTCGACGCGCCATTAGGCGAACAGGCAACGCTCAAGTTATCGGCAGACTATCGGTTTCTTGGACCAAAGGATACAGCGCGTCTCCTGCGGGAGATGGGTAACTTCCCTTCGGGTGCTGAGCTTGGGCTGGTCACGAGTGGTTCAGGAGACAGTAATTGGTTTGTAGTGATCCGATTCATCGATGCCGGCTATGTGGAGGATGATGATGCGTCGGCCTGGGACGCTGATGAAATGTTGGACTCCATCAAGGAAGGAACTGAAGAAGCCAATGCGAAGCGCCGTGAGATGGGGATGGAGACGCTGACTGTTAGAGGGTGGGAAGAGAAGCCACATTACGACAAGACCACAAACAAAGTGGTGTGGGCCATCGCCGCTGAATCTGGCCATGGGACGACGGTTAATTACAACACCCTCGCATTGGGGCGTCATGGGTACATGAGTATGAATCTTGTGGCTGATCTGGCTGGGTTACCCACGCTCAAACCTCATGCGGCAAGCCTGTTATCGAACCTCAACTTTGTGCAAGGCAAACGGTACACGGACTTCGACAGTACGACCGACAAGGTCGCAGCGGTCGGGCTGGCGGCACTGGTTGCGGGCGCGGCCTTTAAGTCAGGACTCTTCGCGAAGTTGCTCGTCTTGATCATTGCCTTCAAGAAGGTCATTCTTCTCGCTGGAGTGGCTGTCGTGGGCTGGGTGTGGAAGATCGTCAAGGGGCGCTCCAGGACGATGCCATCAGCCTGACGGGGATGAGATGAAAACGCTGCTTGCCCTGCTTGCCGGAGCAAAATTTGGCAAGGTGCTGCTGACCTCCGGCACGATGTTGTTATCGGTCATCACCTATAGTTTTATCTATGGGTGGCGATATGCGGCGGGTTTCGTGGGTCTGATTTTTTGCCATGAGATGGGGCACTTTGTGGCGGCTCGACAGCGCGGATTGGATGTCGGGGCTCCCACGTTCATTCCGTTCGTCGGGGCTTGGATTCAGTTGAAAGAACAACCCATGGATGTGGAAACGGAAGCCTATGTGGCCATGGCTGGACCGGTTGTCGGGACCATCGCTGCTATGGGCTGCTTCTATGCCGCCGACTTCCTTCAGAGTTCGTTGCTTCGGGCGCTGGCCTATGCGGGGTTCATGCTGAACCTCTTTAACCTGATCCCGCTGGCCCCGCTTGATGGAGGACGAATCACGTCGATTATTTCACCAAAACCTGGTGGATCGGAGCCCCCTTGATTGTGGTGCTCTTTCTTTGGAACCATAGTCCGATGCTGTTGCTTCTCGCACTCCTGTCGATTCCCCATCTCCTCTCCACATTCAGGCAGAACAGTTCGGTGATATCTGAACGGTATTACGACGTGTCGCCGTCCACGCGTTGGAGCTACGCCGCCTATTATCTCTTGCTTGCGGGATTTTTGGGCGTGATGACGTATGAAACGCATCGGGCTGTGGGTCTGTAGGGACTGTTGGATAAAGGGGGCGTCGTTTGAACCGTCGGAGTGTGGAAGCTATTGCCCGTTTCCATCAAGACTCCGGATCAGGATGGCGCGGCCGTGACGGTCGAGCCAGAATTGAATCTGATCCCCCACATGGGCTGGTCGGTCGATCCTGGTGTTCTCATCGTGCGGAATCCGGAGTTCTCTTCCCTGGCGATCGCGAATCAGGTAAGCGGCACCTTCCACGGCTTGGACTTGCCCAACGATAGATGAGGAAGGCAGTTCTCCAATGGGGAACTCTAGGCGTTTTTGTTCACCCAGCGTTCCAGACACGATCCCGAGTCCGAGATACTCTTGCGACAACTGCTCCTGCGAGACAGTCTGGGCACAGCCGGTTGCCAGGACCAGCAGAGCGGGGAACAACAAGGCATGTCGGTAAGTTGTGAGTGTCGGCATCATCGGTATGTCTCCGCAGGTGGTTGGGATGAGAGTAGGCTCAAGTGAGGAGCAATGTGCACCGTGTCGTCACTATTTCATAGAGGGATGGAATGCTCAAGGAAGAGAGGGAAATGGTACGGCTGAATTGAGCGAGCAGTGGCCTAAGCTACTATCACGGGTGAGTATCACGACGAGATGGATGTTGACAGCGAAGTTTGCTGGGGAGCTCATGCTGCTTTGGCGGGACGCCAGCGGAGGCCGACGTTGAGGAGTTCTTGTAGCAGTTCTGTGTAGGTGTAGCCGGTTTCTTTGGCCGAGTCGGCGAAGTCTTCGTCTTCCGCAATTTGAGGATTCGGATTGGCTTCCAGCACGTAGAGCTGTGCCTCGGCATCCATTCTCATGTCGATTCGCGCGTAGCCGCTGAGTCCGAGTGCGCGATAGACCCGTTTGGCTAGATCTTGGATTTCTTGAGTCTTGCTCTCCGGTAGGTTTACCGCTTCTCGTGATGTGATGCCGTACTTCTGTTGATATTTCCGGCTCCATTTCACTCGCTCAGTTGCGATACGTTTCGCATCGTCCGGCAGCTTGTCCATGATCAGTTCCCAGACGGGCAGTGCTTGCAGGTGCCCGTTGCCGATGACGCCGACGTAGAATTCACGGCCTTCAATATATCGTTCGACGAGGGCTCCACTTCCGACACTGTTATGGACAAAAGCCACTCGCTCACTCAACTTGTCGTCATCTTCTACGATCGAAGCTTGCGAGATCCCCAGCGAAGCTTCTTCAGTCACCGATTTGACGATCAACGGAAAGGCAAGTTGCTTGGGGCGTTTGGTGCCTCGTCCCTGTGGGACCTCCATAAACTCCGGATAGGGGATTCGGTGAAAGGCCAGGACTTTCTTGGTGAGAACCTTATCCCGCGCCAGCATGAGGCCCCGCGGGTTACAGCCGGTGTAGGGCATGTGTAACAGTTCCAGGTACGACACCACGTGTTGATCATAGACCGCCACCCCATCAAACTCCTCCAGTAGGTTGAAGGCGATATCCGGTTTCCACTGATCAATGGCAGCCTGGATCACGCTGAGATCGCTCTTCACGCCGAGTGGATATACATCATGGGCGAGCTTCTTCAACGTCGCGACGACATCGTATTCCGTCCGCCACGCAACTGACTGGAGATCCTGGCCATTCACCTGCTCGGGTGGGACGAGGTCTTCATGCATAAGGACGAGTACGCGCAGTCGCTTCATAAGGCCACCCGATGTCGTCCACTTCGCAGAAAGTTCATCGTATGGACCGTCAGTAAAATCGTGAAATCGAGCTTGGCCTGTTCTTCGGCCATGGGGACTCGAAGGTTCAGTTCGCGACAGCGTCGGATCATGTCCTCCAGTACTTGGTCGATGGTGTATTGATACTCGCCGGTCCAGCTCGCGACCTTCTTCCGCACCTCTCGACGGAATCGATTGAGAAAAGTCGCGGCACTCATCTTGTTTGTATGATTCGGCAAGGTGGAGAAGAGGCGCTTCAAATCTGGGTCATACTGCAAGTGGCGCTCGACACCATAATGTCTTCGCTTGCGCTCGTAGTGTTCCCTCAGCGTCTTCTTTAGCGTCGGCAGTGCATCAACTTCCTCCTGTGTGGTCACGCAGGGTGGAGTCTCGGCCAGCTCTTTCATGAGACCATCAACATACCGAAGTTTTTTCAGGACCGGCCATCCTCGATACCGCTCTTGCCAGAGCGAGTCCGGTGTTAGCCAGACGGCAAATGTCTCAGCAAAATCTTCGTCGGGGTGGCTTTGTGCGTACCACAAATCCAAGTGACGGACGAAACTGCGGCTGTAGGGCCGTGGAGAGTAATAGAGCGGATACCGTTGCGACGACTTTCCGAAAATGTCCTGCCTGGTTTTGCGGCGACGGATCTTGTAGGCGTTCTCGATGGCATGACCGGCTTCGTGACGGAGAATTCGCAAACACCACTCGGTAGTCCCACCTTCCACTTCCAACATCTGAGCCTGTTCGAGTTTTGCCAATCGCGGATGAGCCAGGTAGAAGGGAATGGCAATGCCAGGGACTCCATCGGGAGTAAACCACTCGTTCGAGAGCCAAAAATGTGGACGAAACTGTAGGCGACGCTCTTCTAGTTCCCGGGTCAATTCTGTGATCGGTTGCTCGACAAAACTGCCCTTCAGTCCGATGTGCAGGTCGCACATCGGGAGATCCAAGATCGCCTCGTCGGACCATGACGCCCACGGTGCGTCATCTTGGGTGACGCTCGGAATCTTGAGGATGTCAGAAGCCGTACGATCCATAAGAAAGGGCCTTCCTCTCAGGCCTTTCGGCATCGGTTGCGAAAAACTATAGCATTCACCAGCAACGCTGTTCGTGAGGGGGAGGGTTTGAGGGGGGAGTTAGGTGTGGAGCAAGAAATTGTCCACGAACGTACCAGATTGCACCAGAGCCACAGCCAGCGGTGATGTTACCGCCTAGAAAACCCTGAAAGCCGAGCCATCAGCGCCGGCATGGAGTCCCAGATGTGATCGATAACCGACTCCACATACTCTCGCGCCTCGACGATATCCCGTTCCCAATTCGGGAGGGCTTCGTGGAGATCGAGGATCGGTGACTCTTTGCCGAAAGCGACTTCATTGAAGAGAGGGACACTCAACCCGAACTTCGCATGAATGAATTCGCGATGGCCGAGTCCCATGGCGATAATGAGATCGCTCTGTTTGATCAGCTCCTTTGTGAGGGTTCGGGGTACATGAGCGGATGGATCGGCCCCCTTCAGGCGTAGCCGGTTGAGGATCACGGGATGAATCTTTTGGGACTTGGCTTCGATGCCCGCTGATTCGACCTGATAGGCGGATGGCTGGCCGAGTTGGGCCCGCAATGCATATTCGGCTGCCATGCTTCGGAAGACATTGCCGGTACAGACGAAGAGAATCGATTGGGCCATAGATGATGTATCCGCCTTTCCCTGAGCCGGCAGTCGACAGCGCCATAATGGGGCCGCTACAATCGGGCTTATGAGTAAGCAATCGAGTTCAACCCCTCTCCCTAAACTAGACGAAGCGACGGAGAAGATGCAAACACGCCTTTGTCGACTCGTTGGACAAGCCATTGCGGACTATCGCCTCATTGAGGAAGGCGACAAGGTGATGGTGTGCCTATCCGGCGGGAAAGATAGTTATGCGCTGTTGGACATCTTGCTTGTCTTGCAACAACGGGCACCGATCCAGTTTGACCTCGTCGCTGTCAATCTGGATCAACGACAACCAGGCTTTCCCGAACACGTGCTCCCTCAGTATCTCAGCAGTCGCGGCATCCCGTTCCATATTGAGGCACGCGATACCTATTCGGTCGTCAAACGACTGATTCCCGAAGGGCAGACGACCTGCTCGTTATGCTCCCGCCTGCGACGGGGCCATCTCTATCGCATCGCTGGTGAGCTTGGCGCCACGAAGATTGCGTTAGGTCATCACCGTGACGACATTATTGAAACCTTGTTCTTGAATCTGTTTTATACCGGCAAACTCA
>JAMXAU010000132.1 GCA_024281365.1 Nitrospira sp. | reverse complement strand
GAGCTATGTCTCAGCGAAACCACTGTTCACAGATAGAGGGAGTCTTCTCCTATGAAACAGCTCGTCCTTATCGCACTGCGCAGGCCATACACCTTCGTGGTGCTGGCCATCCTCATTGTGGTGTTCGGAGCGATGGCGGTGGTTGAAGCCCCGACCGACGTCTTTCCAGTCATTCAAATTCCCGTCAGCTCAATCGTCTGGATCTACGACAATCTGATGCCGGCGGATGTCGAGGGCCGCATCACCTATGTGTTTGAACGGTATCTGACTCAGACGGTTGAAGGCATCAAATACATATGGAGTAACTCCTTATTCGGCAATGCCATCATCAATGTTTATCTACAGGATGGCGTCGACCTGGGTGGCAGCGAAGCCGATATCGCAGCGATTTCGCAGACGACCGTCAAGGCGCTGCCGCCGGACATTAACGCGCCGATGGTCATGCGGCTGTTCCCCTCTCAGGTACCGGTGGCGACCTTACAAATTACGTCCGAGACGCTGACCCCTGCGGAACTCTATAACCTCTCCATTATGCGAATCCGTCCCCTCCTCGTCACAATCCCCGGTGCGATCCTGCCGCACCCCTACGGAGGGCAGGACATGCAGGTTATGATCAATCTCGACCAGCAGAAACTCCTCGCCCGTCACCTCACCCCGGCGGATATCCACGAGGCCGTTTCCAGGCAGAATCTGGTGCTGCCGGGAGGAGATATCAAGCTGAAGGCGACCGACTGGCTCGTCCTGACGAATGCGTCAGCGTTAAAGATCGAGGATTTCGACGAAATCCCGATTAAGCGAGACGGCAACGCCTTCATTCATTTGCGGGACGTCGCCACCACTCGCCTGGCCGGTCGAGTGCAAACAAACGCCGTGGTGGTGGAAGGGCAGCAGGCCGTCATCCTCGTGGTGATGAAAAGCAGCGAAGCCTCCACGCTGGAAGTCGTGGATGGGATTAAGGAAATCATCCCGCGCATCCAGGATGTCCTGCCGAAGGATGTCAAAGTCAAACTCCTCATCGATGCCTCGCAGTTCGTAAAGGATGCCATCGCGGACGTAGTGCACGAGATGCTGACTGCCGCCGCGCTGGTGGGACTCATCGTGTTACTCCTCCTGGGATCCTGGCGACCGACGCTCATCGTCCTCACCTCGCTCCCGCTCTCTATCCTGAGCGCGCTCATTCTCCTGCATATTCAAGAAGAGTCGATTAACGTCATGACCCTGGGGGGCTTGGCACTCGCCGTCGGCATTCTGGTCGACAATGCCGCGGTCATGATTGAAAACGTCGACACCCACCTCGCCACGGGCCGGCCGCTGGAGGAAGCGATCATCGACGCGGCCAATCAGATCCTGTTGCCCACGTTCGTGGCCACGCTGGCCATCACAATTGTGTGGGTCCCGATGTTTCATCTGAGCGGGATCTCCGGCTGGGTCTTCCCACCGATGGCAAAGGCGGTGATTTATTCGATGCTCGCCTCCTTTATCTTGACGTATACACTGGTACCGACCATGGCAAAGTATATTCTCAAGGCTCACCATGGGTCGCACGTGCCTGGGCACGGCGGCGAGCACCCGGCGCAACGATCTGGAAATATCTTCACCCGCTTCCAGCAGGGATTCCAACAAGGGTTTGAGCGATTCCGGGATGGCTACAGTGGCAAGCTCGAAGGAGCAGTGGCCCATCGTGTCAGGTTTGTGACGATCTCGTTAGGGGTCTCCCTATGTTCCCTTATCCTCTTTTACTTCAACGGCACCGAGTTCTTTCCCGAGATCAAGTCCGGAATCATGCAGATGCATATGCGGGCGCCCCTCGGTACGCGTATCGAAGTCGCCGCTCGGATTACCTCCCTGGTCGCGAAGGACATCGAACAGCTGCTGCCGGGCCAGGTGGAATCCATCGTGAGCAATTGCGGCATACCGGTCGGAGCGCATAACCTCGCGTTCATTCCGACTCCAACCGTCGGGACACAGGACTGCGACCTCACGATCTCGTTGAATAATGGGCAGTCGCCCGTATGGGAGTATCGACAGATCCTCCGCGAGGGTCTGAGCGCTCGCTATCCAGGCACTGAATTCACGTTCCAACCGGCCGACCTCACCTCGAGAATCCTGAATTTCGGCTCCCTCTCGCCGATCGATGTGCAAATCAACGGCCCGGATATCTATGCCAACCATGAGTTCGCCCGTAAATTGGCGGGGAAATTACGACAGATTCCCGGATCCAGCGACGTGGTGGTTCAACAACCGATGGGGATGCCGACCCTGCTCGCTGAGTCCAACCGCCAGTTCGCGCTTGGCATGAACCTGGACCAGACGGATTTCGGGAACAATATGCTCGTGACAACCGCCGGCAGTCAGCAGGTCGATCAGAAATATTGGCTCGATCGTGCGACCGGCATGTCCTATCGGATCAATGTCTATACGCCGCAACCACAGCTCACGAGCCTCAAAGACCTCATGACGGTCCCCGTCGCCAAGGAAGGTCGAGAATCCACGTCGGAGGGAGGAGTCCTGAATCCACAGCTCCTCGGAAACTTGGCGAATCTGAGACCGGTCGGCACGCCCGGGGCGGTGACGCACGGAAATATTATGCCGCTGATCGACGTCTACGTCGCCGCAGAAGGACGATCCCTCGGCGAGGTCCTGAAGGATGTTCAGAAGGTCACACACGAGATGGAAGAAGAGATCCCAAAGGGTGCGGTGATTGAAATCAAGGGTCAGGCCGAGGTGATGCACACGGCTCTTCGTGAAATGCTCTTCGGACTTCTGATCGCAGTCGTCTTGGTGTACCTCCTGATCGTCGTCAACTTCCAGTCCTGGCTCGATCCCTTCATCATCATTACGGCCTTACCCGGCGCGTTGGCCGGTATCGCCTGGGCGTTGTTCGTGACCCATACCAATATTTCTGTGCCGGCGCTGATGGGTGCGATCATGACGATGGGCACAGCAACAGCCAACTCCATACTGCTTGTGTCCTATGCGCGCGAGCGGCTCGCCGTCCATGGCAATGCGCTGCGGGCTGCGGTGGAAGCCGGGACCGCCCGCATCCGGCCGGTGCTCATGACCGCCGCGGCCATGATCATCGGCATGCTCCCCATGGCGACGGCCAACTCCCAAAATGCGCCGCTCGGTCGAGCCGTCATGGGCGGCTTGGCCGTCGCGACCCTCTTTACTCTGTTTTTCGTTCCCTGCGTGTACGCCATCATCTACCACCAACGAATCGCGCTGGAAAAGGAGTCTGACTGATATGAATACCTTACGCGACAAAGCCCTGGTGATTTTCGTGACGCTCCTCTGTTTATTGTATTTCGGTTACCGGTTCTTTGAAGACCAGCACGAAGCGAACGCGCTGCAGACGCATACCTCTGAAGCCGCGGTACCAACTGTGGCCGTCATACAGGCCAGCACGTCGCCTCCGACCGATACGGTTTCGCTGCCAGGCAATATCGAGGGATGGTTCGAGGCACCCATCTATGCGCGAGTCGAAGGCTACGTGAAGGCCTGGTACAAAGACTACGGTCATCATGTGAAGAAAGGCGACATCCTCGCTGAAATCAACACGCCGGATCTCGATGCTGAATATCGGCAGGCCCTTGCGGATCTGGAATCCGAGCGTGCCAGGAACGCCCTGGCTCAACTGACCGCGCAGCGCTACGTGGCCATGCGGGAAAACCAAGCGCTCTCCGAGCAGGCCATTTCCGTGCAACTGGCCGAGGCGAAGGTAGAGGCGGCAAAGCTCGCGGCGGCTGAGCAAAAAGTGAAGAACATTGAAGCTTTCATCGGCTTTAAACAGATCGTGGCCCCGTTCGACGGCGTGGTGACCCAGCGGAACATCAATGTCGGGGATTTGGTGTCCAAGGAGGGCAGTATCAGCAGTCCGAACGCAAAAAACAACCTGTTTACCGTTGCCGTGGTGGACAAACTGCGACTGTTCGTGAACGTGCCGGCAAATTTCGGGCCCTTTCTCAATACTGGACTGACGGCCGAAGTGACCGTCCCGCAACTGCCCCATCGCACGTTCAAGTTCGACTTCCTGACTGTGGCGCAGGGATTCGATGTAAACACGCGCACGGCGGTCACGGTCTTTACCATTGAAAACAAGGACCGTGCGCTCTGGCCAGGCTCCTACGCCACTGTGAAGCTGACCGCTCCAGTCGAATCAGGCGTGGTGACGATTCCGACGAGCGCGATGGTGTTTCAGGAACAAGGTGCGCAGGTGGTCGTCTTGACAGAAGATGACCGGGTTCACTTCAAACCAATTGTCGTGGCCAAGATGTTCGACAACTACATCGAAGTGAAAGAAGGCGTTACCAAGGGCGACCGTATCGTGAATAACCCCAGTGCCGCGCTGCTCGAAGGAGACAAGGCACGCATCGTCACGCCGGCACCTGGATATGAAGTGCTTGCTCAAGGAGTGGAGGTCCCGATACCGACGGAATCAAAGAAATGACCTTCGCAGCCTTTCAGACGACATCCCCTATCGCAAGTGATCCACACGTCTTGCAAAACGGACAGGCCATGACACACATCTGGACGACAAGTTTCCGCGGAATCGGCTTGTGCTTGCTCTTGGTCCTGCCTACCCTGTCGGCTTGCGGATGGTTCCCGGCAGTGAACCTGGCACCCAAGTATGAGCCGCCACAATATGTCGTGCCTGACTCGTGGCACGGTTCGAGTCCCTTTGTCGAGGCGAAACCAGCCGACGGCGAACTTCGTCCGGATTGGTGGAAGCTGTTTGATGATCCGGTGTTGGAGAAGCTGATCGAACAGGCTATGGCGGCCAACCCGGATTTACACGCGGCGGCCGAACGATTTGTCCAAGCCCGAGATATCATGATGGCGGCCCGGTCGCAGTACTTCCCCCGCCTCGGGCTGGAGATGGGAGCTTCTCATAACAGGCAATCGTTCGATCGCCTCTTTCGTCCCGATAACAGCCCGCTTCAGTCCAGCACCGTGGATCCCGGCGGGATCGCGTCCTGGGAACCTGATTTTTGGTCGGCGCTTCGCAATACGGCCCAGGCGGAGATCTACCGAGCTGAGGAGCGGGCCGCCGACTGGGGACTGGCACGCCTCAGCCTCCAGGCAGAAATCGCCGCGAATTATTTTACCGTCCGTGGCTTCGATGCTCAGACGGCGATCTATAGGCAATCGATTGATCTCTACAAAGACACGCTCAATGTGGTCAAAACTCAGTTTGTCGGTAAACTCGCCTCCGCACTGGACGTGGCTCGAGTTGAATCATTGCTCTATGGGACAGAGTCGAAGCTCGCAAGAATTCAAGGCCAACGCCAAGTGACCGAACAAGCGATCGCCGTCGTGGTCAATCTAACACCGGATAGTTTCTCGCTTGAACCTGTGGATGAGCTCCGGGTGGCACAATTTTCGATGCCCCGAACTCTCCCGTCCACTTTGCTTGAGCGTCGACCTGATATCGCGATGATGGAACGACGGATGGCCGAGGCGAACCGTGTCATCGGCATTGCCCGAGCAGCCTTTTTCCCGAATGTCTCTTTCAAACTAGACGGAGGATTTGAAGAGAAAGGTTTGGATCTGATCAAGCTGGCCAACAGTTTTTGG
>JAMXAU010000131.1 GCA_024281365.1 Nitrospira sp. | reverse complement strand
CGCATCAGCTTTGAGGAAGACCTGCGCTCTACCGGGAGGAAACTCGTCGGACTGCTTCGAACCTTCCAAGGACAGGCGACCAGCGATCAAACACCGCTCAGGCTCTACCTGGACTTGGACCAAGGTCTCTACTGGATGATGGTGATTGAAGGAAAAGAAGAGCGCCTGCCTCTGGATCCCGCATGGAAATTACCGCGACCGCTTCCGGAGTCTATCCGCTTGACCGAGGTGTCCATCGGACAGGACAAACGCATGTCGGGACGAGTCGGCGTCACATTCTTCCCAAACGGACGGATCGAGCCGGTGACAATGTATCTCATGGACAACAAAAGTAATCTCTTGGGGGTGGCGGTCGATTCCTTGACCGGGGCCATTCGAGTCAGTGACGAACGCTTTGATCCGCCACCAAACCGCCTGATTCCTGACCGTGTGAAAGTCCTCTTAAAAGCCAGCGCCCAAGCAGGCGCCGGCGGAACGGCACGAGGAGGCCCCCCACCCCCCCGTGGGGTCCAATGATCGCTGCGACAAACTATCCCGTGACAAGTGAGCGTGGATTCACGCTCCTTGAAGTCCTCCTGGCCATTGCATTGCTGGCCATCGCGCTGCCTGTCCTCCTTGGCCTGAGAAACTTTGACCTCGATCTCCAAAGCCGGGCTACCGAGCTCACCGCCGCAACCCTGTTGGCCCAGGAAAAACTGCTGGAGGTTGAACTCGCGGGCCAGTATTCCGTCGGGGAAACCTTGGGCGAGTTCTTGCCTCTCCCGCTGGGATCTCAAACCGCACTCCAAGCGGTTCCACGAGCAGTCGGCTACCGGTGGAAACGCACCATCGCACCGACTCCGCTGGAGTTCGTTCGAGAGGTTCGCATCAAGATATCGTGGCCGCGCGGTGATCGAGAAGAATCCTTGGAGGTCAGCACTTATGTGCTTGCAACCCGCCTTCCCTCATAAAGCAAGCGCGCACCAAGGCTTCACCCTCGTTGAAGTCCTGGTCGCCGTGACCCTGCTTGGTACCGTTGCTGCGATGGTCTTTGCATCGCTCCTGACGACGACACAGACCGTAGAGGCAGGGAGGGAACATACGACCAGAGAACAGACGGTCAGAAAGATTCTCCGTTTGATGGCCGAAGAAATTGCACTCAGCAAGCGATCGATCGCGTACCCGTGGGTCGGGATGAACGGGACACAAGACGGTCAGCCTGCCGATACACTGGCGATCCTCGCCATGAGCCAGGAGTTACCGACCGTAATCACCACGGCCAAGGAGAGCGACACCGTTCGAGTCGTGTACACCCGCGAACGCGATCGATTGATTCGGTTCGTTCGAAAAAACCTCTATACACTGACCGATACCAACGAATCGCTCGATCAAATGGAGCTGGCCGACCGCGTCCACGCGTTCAATATCCGATACTACGATGAGCAGAACCGCGTCTGGCTCGATGAATGGCCAAGCGCCAGCAAGCTGCCCAAAGCCGTGTTACTAGAAATTACATTTCAGTACCCCGATGCCGCCCCCTGGACAATTCGCGAATGGATCACCATCGGAACATCATGATCATCACAACTTCCGACATCTGCATAGAGAGTCTAGCCTGGCAGGAAAGATCCGGGAATGGGTTACCCTTGGAACATCATGACCATCAAATGGCCTGACGCATGGAGAGAAATTCTGGCATGGACGATCGGGGGTATCTGCATCCTTGCCCTCTCCCTGATTGCCACGTTCCCTTATAGCTTGCTCCAGAACCGGATCGTGGCAGAGCTCAAACGTGCGACCGGCCTGGACATCCGCATTGCGGATTGGACGATCGGACTACCGCTCAGCCTGGAATGGCGGAACGTAAGTCTCTCAAAAGCGAACCTTGATCCGGTTGAGATAGCGGGTCTGCAAGCCAAACTCGGCGTCTTCCAGGCGTTGACGGGGAGCCTCGGTCTTGACCTCTTTGTCCAACTGAATGAACAGGCGGCTCGCACAAACTTCGTCAAGGGGACACTCACCGCTGCTTCCTTCTCCCTCGCCGGACCACTGACCGTCAAGGGACAGCTCCAACAGGTGGATTTACCGAAGATCATCCGTCGGTACGTCACCCGCGGGACCCTCACCGGGGAGTTCTCCCATCGCATGGATGCCGACCCCGCTTCCCCCAACGTACTCAAGGGCGAGGGAACTTGGCTCGCGGAAGCAACGGACCTGGAGATCGACCAAATTCCGCTGGCGAACGGCAAAACGCTCATGCTGACATTCAGCAAGGCCGCAGCCGGGCTTTCCTGTCGAAACCTCGTCTGTGACGTCACACAATTGAGGGGCGAGGGAATGGACGGATCCTTTGAAGGCCAGGGACAAATCACTCTTCAGCACCAACTCCCGAACAGTCAACTGGCGCTCACAGTGACGATCATCCCTGGTCCTGGGTTCGCATCAAAGGCGGCCACGCTAGGCCTCCCGCCGTTCCCTTCTGGAACTCCCATCACGGTCAAGATCGTGGGAACCTTGGCACAGGCACGGATCGCGTTGTAAAGTAGGCGGGCGCTTCCAGGTTTCGAGTTTCAGGTTAAAGACAAACGGCTCCACAAACCTGAAACTTGGAACTTGAAACATGAAACGAAAGTAGATTCATGGCAATTGTCAACGAATGTGTCGGATTGGATATCGGACAAACCGGGTTGAAGGCCGTCCGGTTTCGTCGCCGACTGAGCGGACGCGAAACCGTGGATTACTTTCAACACCCCTTGCCGTTTTCCCGCCCGGAGGATCTGGAACCGGCGCGGCGCGTCCAATCTCTTCGAGGTTTCCTGTGGCGCCATGGACTCTACGCCACTGATCGATTGGTCACGGCGATTCCCTGCCAAGATCTCTTCGTTCGCACCCTCTCCTTCCCCTTCAATGACGCGGCCAAGCTCGCGCAGGTCGTCCCGTTTGAGGTTGAGAACCTCGTCCCGATGCCGCTCGAAGATCTGGCGGTCGACAGCCTCGTCTTGCCTCCCGGTCTGTCGCATGAAGGACCACCGCGTGATGCTAAGGGCTCCGAGGTGCTCGTCACGGCAGCGCCTAGGGACAAAGTGGCCGAACACCTCCGATTTTTGGCCCAAGCCGATATTGAACCCTCGGCGATCAACGTCGATGCCATGGCGCTGTTTTCCGTGACGCAATACCTTCAAGAAGAAGGGGCTGCCGTCCCGCAAGACTTAGCGATCATCGATATCGGAGCCTCGAAAACCACGCTCTGTCTAATAGAAGGTGGACGCCCAGTCATGCTCCGAACGATTCTCTGGGGTGGCAACCACCTCACACATGCGTTGGCCGTCCGTCACGCCTACAGCTTCGCCGATGCCGAGCGCCACAAGAGAACCATTGCGGTGGACCAAGTGAGCGGCTTGCTGGAGCCGATCGTGAAAGAACTTCGCATTACCTTGCAGGCCTACCAAGGGAGCGAGCGGAGTCGGTTGACCCACTGCTGGATCTGCGGAGGCGGGTCAAAGATGGTGGAGATCGGCGGGCACCTCTCTCGACAATTAGGACTCTACGCAGTCGGGCCACGACAAGGGTTTGGAGCCGACAGCCCGAGAGCCTTTTCCATCGCATTCGGATTGGCCATTCACCCCAAGATTGTTCGTCCACGGTGGCGATTCAAGTCCTCCCCCTTGGGACTCGCGCTCGACCTCAAAAGCGTGTCCGACACCGCATCACCGGATGCGGCCACCATGAAGCAGAATCGCCGTTTGGCGACCATTGCCGGAGTGGTCATTGCAGTGCTGGCGCTCCTGGACTTCTCGGTTCACTACTTCCTGCAAGATCAACGTGTCACACGATTGAAAGCCGCCCTCCTCAGTCAGTACGAGCAGATCTTTGGAACAGGAACGGGCGCCTCGCCAGGGGAGGAGGTCGATCAAGCGAAGTACCGCATCGGCGTCCTCGATAAGGCACTCGGGTTGGTCGATGCCACGGACGGGAAAGTTCTCTTCACCCTCTCCACATTCGTGAAACAACTTCCACCTGGAACGATGATCAAGGTCCGCGAGCTGACGGTGGATGGATCAGTCATCCTCATGGAGGGGGAAACCTCCTCATTCGACGCAGTGGAGCGAATCAAGCAAGCGTTCGCAGCGAGCCCACACTTGAGGGAGGTCTCCGTCACAGAAACCCGCGTGGGCGCCTCGCCCAATCAAGTCGTCTTTCGTATGACCGTCACGGTGGAGAAACCATGATGCAGGGCTTCAGAGAACGCTGGCACCAGATGTCTCGGCGAGAACGGACGCTTGTGCTCGCTGGTGGGATCGTCCTTGGGCTCAGCTTATTGTTCGTCCTAATTGTGGACCCACTGTTGGACAACTTGGAGCGTCTGGAGCGCCAGGCCATGCGCAAGCAGAAGGACCTTGCCGAATTGGCCCAGCTCAGCCAATCCTATGTCTCCAAGCGAGATCGCTTGCGTACGATCGAGAGCCGCATGCCCCAGGCCGAGAGCCATTTCTCACTCCTGACATTCATCGAAGAGGCGGCGACGACCGCGCAGGTGCGAGAACAAATCACCGGCATGCAGCCGCACGTCCAGACGTTGGCGCAGGGCTACCAGGAAACAGCCGTCGATCTCAGATTGGAAGGCGTCCAACTCCCGGAGTTATTGGCTTTGCTGGCCGCGATCAATCAGGCTCCCTACGAGCTACAGGTTCGCCATCTACAGATCCGTCCAAAATTCGACAATCCCGTCAATCTGGATGCCACTGTTCGGGTCTTGAGTTATGCCAAGAGCTGATGACCGCGGTATCGCGTTACTACTCGCGCTTCTAGTCCTGACCCTGCTCACCGCCCTTATTCTCGAATTCGACGCGGAGGCCCGACGGGAATACCGGGCAGCCGCCACCTTTCGCGACGACTATAAGGCCACCATGCTGACGCGGGCCGCGGTTCAGGCCACTAAGGCCGTGCTGCTGCAGGATCTCATGCGGGAAAAGATGACCGGCCAAAAATACGATAGTCCGACCGATATCTGGGGGATGCCGATCACCAAGTATCCGATCGGCGACGGGTTCCTGACCGCAAAAATTCAGGACGAGACGGGGAAAGTGAACCTGAACGATCTCGCGTCAAGCTCAGGCGGTGAGTTGGAGCAGAAGAAGAAGATCGCCCGGGTCAAACGGCTCTTTGAGTTGCTCAGACTCAGCCCCAGCCTGGTTGATGCGCTCATCGATTGGGTGGACCAGGACGAAGCGCCTCAGCCGGCCGGCGCCGAGAGCCTCTACTATCAATCCTTGCGCCCCCCCTACCGCGCCGCCAACAGCCCCCTTCCTGGCCTAGGAGATCTGCGACTCATCAAGGGGTTTACGCCGGAGATCATTGAACGGATCACGCCCTACGTCACCGTCTTCCCCCTGGAGGGCAGTGCTGCCATGAATGTCAACACCGCCGATCCGATCGTGCTGCAGACCCTGGATCCGGCCGTCACCCAAACCGTGGCGATGGAGATCGTCCAGGGACGGCCCTTCAAGACCAAAGTAGAACTCGACCGGGTCAGTAGCTTTCAGGAAATCGGCAGAACCCTGCGAAACGACTACGACGTGAAATCGGATTATTTCTCGGCACGTCTGGCCATCACCGTCAATGAAACCACCAAGAGCTCGCTAGTCATTTTGAAACGAGATGCCAGTAAGGGGGATAGCACGGTGGAATATCTGAAGGTGTTGTAGGAGTTTCAGGTTTAAAATTTCACGTTTCAGGTTAAGAAGAAGCCCAAAACTTGTAACTTGAAACTTGCAGCCTAGGCGAGCGGCACCCTAAT
>JAMXAU010000130.1 GCA_024281365.1 Nitrospira sp. | reverse complement strand
GGCAGGCTGCGGAAAAACCATTCGGACAAGATTTGCGTACCCAACTGAGGAGAGGTCTCGTAGAACCGTACCGCATCTTAATCCAGTGTCCGACGATACCGTTTGATCCCAATCGTCAACACCACCACCGCAAACAACGCGATCTGCCAAAGTTGCAACACCACCTCTTCGACCCCGTTCCCCTTCAACATGATCCCCCGAACGATTCGCAGAAAATGCGTCAGCGGCAGCATCTCGCCGATCGATTGCGCCCATTGAGGCATGCCCCTGAACGGAAACATGAATCCGGATAACAGGAGCGAGGGCAAAAAGAAAAAGAACGAGAGCTGCATGGCCTGCAATTGGTTCTGTGCCAAGGTTGAAAACGTGATCCCCATCGCCAAATTGGCCACGATAAAGATGAGTGCCGCCAGGAACAGCATTGGAATATTGCCGTACACCGGCACGCCGAACAGAAAATGTGCCGCCAGGAGAATGAGGATGACCTGGATATACCCGACGAGGATATAGGGCAACACTTTGCCGATCATGACCTCAAACGGTTTCGTGGGCATCGACAAAAGATTCTCCATCGTCCCACGTTCCCGCTCACGAGTGATGGCAAGACCGGTGATCATCACCATCGTCATGGTCAGTACCACGCCCATCAGCCCAGGCACGATATTGTATTGCGTGATGGCTTCTGGGTTATAGCGGGCATGAACACGCAACTCGATTGGATCGTGGTCCCCAGCCAGATGCTCGAGTGGCCCCCGCAGATCCTGCTGAAGAGCCTTCGCCATCAAAACTCGTAGTGAACCGACGGCATTGCTCGTCGCGGCTGGATCAGTCGCATCAGCTTCGACGAGTATCGCTGGTCGCTCGCCGCGAAGCAGGTCACGCGAGAAGTTGGGAGGGATGTTGATGACGAACTGAGCTTCCCCCCGTGCCAACACCTCCTCAGCTTCCTCCTCTGTCTTTACCTCTCGAACAAACGCGAAGTAGTTGCTATTGCGAATCGCTTGGAGGAGAGTTCGCCCTTGGGCACCGTAGTCGGCCAGCAACACCGCCGTCGGCAGATGTTTCGGATCGGCGTTGATCGCGAAGCCGAAGAGGACAAGCTGGATCAACGGAATACCAATCATCATCCCAAAGGTCACGCGATCGCGGCGCATCTGAATGAATTCCTTCACCACGATGGCCCAGAATCGGGAGAGTGCGAATGGCACATGGATCTTCATGATGCGAAGTTGTCCGACGACTGCTCCATCAAATGGATGAACACATCTTCAAGCCCTGTGTCGACCCGATGCCACACATAGGGACTGGTACGAAACGCAGCCAGCGCAGCTTCCAGCGCCACCGGATCGGCACCGCTCACATGGAGCCGATCTCCGAATGCCACCGCCTGTTGCACCGCCGGCTGTTGACGGAGCTCCACCGCGAGTTGATGGAGATGTGGACCGCTGACCGACCAGGTCGTCAGCCGTGCCTGTTGAATCACATCGGAAACGGTCCCATTGGCGAGCAACTTGCCGTACGAAATATAGGCCAATCGATGGCAGCGCTCGGCTTCATCCATGTAATGGGTGGTAATCAGGAATGTCAGTCCATCCGCAGCCAACTCATGGATCTGCTCCCAGAATTCTCTTCTGGCTTTCGGGTCGACCCCCGCAGTCGGTTCATCGAGCAACAACAACCGTGGTTGATGGATCAAGCAGGCAGCCAGTGCAAGCCGCTGCTTCCACCCACCCGAGAGTTGACCGGCCAGCTGCGCTCGACGACCGGCCAATCCCAACCGTTCGAGACTTCGTGCGACCGCAGCACGTCGATCAGGAATTCCGAACATGCGTGCCACGAAGTCCAGATTCTCCTCAATGCTCAGGTCCTCATAGAAACTGAATCGCTGAGTCATGTAGCCCACAGCGGCCTTGATGGCGTCGCTCTGACGAATGACGTCATGGCCTAGACAGGTCCCGCTGCCTTCATCGGCTCGGAGAAGCCCGCAGAGCATCCGAATAAATGTCGTCTTACCGCTGCCGTTCGGACCGAGAAATCCGTAAATCTCCCCGCGACGCACTTGCAGCCCAATGTGATCGACCACGGTGCGTCTCCCGAACCGCTTGGTCATCCCGCTCACATCGATGGCCAAGTCCTGCCTGTCGACCACAGTCGTCATGGAGCACCATTGAATCGCACATCCACTGGTTGCCCAGGATGCAAATTCATCGCAACAACCTGCTCAAACAGCACCTCAACCATGAAGACCAGCTTGTCGCGGCTGCCCTGGCTATAGAGCATCGGCGGCGTATATTCCGCTTTCGGCGAAATGTAACTGACCTTTCCTGGAAGGGAGCCCTGCACTCCATCCACCATCACCTGCACTGCATCACCGAGCCTGAACGCCCCAAGTTTTGTTTGCGACACAAAAGTTCGCACCTTGATGTGGTCAGGAGGCAACAGCACGACGACAGGTCGGCCTGCCGGCACCCATTCACCCTCCCGATACAACGTGTCAAAGACCAACCCAGTCTTGGGTGCGAGCTGACGTTTTTGCGCAAGATCCCACTCTGCCTTGGCCAGCGCAGCCTCCTTCGCTCGAACCTCTGCTTCAGCCGCAAGGACTTGATCCGTGCGGGAACCCAACAGTGCTGTATTCAAATCCGCTTCCAGCTGCGAGACTCGTTGCTGGTTTTGGTCCCGCGCCGACCTGGCCCGATCCACCTCAACCTCCACCGCCGCACCAGGCACTGCCGCGAGCCCTTCTTGGCGTGCCACTTCACGTAGCGAGAGTTGCAGTGCGGCTTGGGCCTGTTGCAGCTGCGCTCGAAGAGAAGCGATCTCAGAAGGCCGTTTGCCCTTTCGTCGATCTTCGAGATTCGCTCGGGCTTGGCTGAGCTTCCGTTCTGCTTCATCCCGCGTTGCCTTCTCGGAGGCTTGCTCAAGAACGAACAATGGATCACCAGCCGTCACCTGCATGCCACGCCGTACGGACAACGTGGCTAAAGCTCCTCCGTATGGAGACGCCACATAGACATACTCCCCTTCGACATAGCCCTGGACCAGATCGGATGGAGCCTTGTCGCAGGCGGTCAGGATACTGAGCATGAGAAAGACCAGTGTCCTGGAGAGAAGCCGACCAGAAAGCTTTCCACTCTGTCTCATCACGTCACCGCCTTTGCAGTGCTCCTTCCAGAACAAGTCGAATGATCGATGAGTAACCCTGTTCCACCGTGAGCCCCAGCTCCACCAGTTTGGTTGGATTCATGATGGATTGGACGGCACCCAGCAAGATTTCGATGATAAGGTGAGTCGGGATGTCACTCCTGATTACGCCGCCTTTTTTGCCGTCTTCGAACAGTCCACCGAAATATCGTCGAATCAGCTCACGGCGCTTCTGTTCGACTATCTGGAATAACTCCGGCGTCTCACGGCCGATGTCTCGCACAAAGGCCGGCTGAATCTCTGCGGTATGGCGCTGTACGCAGTCGAGAAGCTGATGCAGCACGATCTCGATATCGGCAGCTTGGCCCTTTGCCAACTGGCCGAGATCTGCTTCCACCTCTCTGAATTTGTCCTTCAACACGGCCTCGATCAGCGCGGTTTTGCTGGGGAAGGCCAGATAGAGCGTCTTCTTGCTCATACCTAATTCGGCAGCCAAGTCATCCATGCTCACAGAGCGAAATCCGTGTGCGAGAAATTGACGACGAGCCACGGCGACTACTCTTCGAGCAGCAGCTTGATCGAGTGATGGTTCTTGCGGTTTAGGCTTTCGATTCGGCATAGGTCATGAACGACACTAAGGAAACCATCATCGTATTATCAGTTTCCTGACAGATCTGTCAAATCATTGTCTATGAGGATCATTGCCAACAGATTTTCTTTACGGCTGGCTCGATCTGTGGGGAGCGTACAAGAGGACCAAACCGGATTGGCGTCACCTGTCAACTGCGTTTTAGATCAAACTTGGTCGATCGGAGCTCCTATGAAACAGACCACGTATCGGTGCGCCAGGATTGTTCTATGCAGAGAGCCTCCAAACCTGATCTCTGTGCATGCCGTAAGAATACAGACTCTCTTTGCCGATCAGAAGCCGGATAACTGGAATCGGATCGTGCTTTGTGCGTACCAGAAGGGGATGTACTTCCTCCGTTTCGTTTATGACTCTCATCGCGACAAATCTTGATCGGATCCGTCAGGCAAGATGTTCCCGTCTTCCATCCGTCCAGGGAGGCGAATGTTCAAGTAAACCGAGCCGACGTGCTATGATGTGCCTCGTGATGACAAAGGTTCATGCCGACTGTCCTAAGGACTGGTCCCTATCGATTCTTCTTCTATGCGGGAGATCGGGATGGACCGCCCACATTCACTATTGAACGAGAAGACCACCTGGCGAAATTTTGGCTCGATACGATTCGGTTGCAAGGCGGAGAGATTCGCGTACAAGATCTAATCGTCTCAGCACCTTGTGATCACGTATCAGCACACCCTTCGGAGGGCATGGGATGCATACTTGGCAGTTGAAATCTCAATACCGGCTGCGGAAACGGTGATCGTAACGGAAGCGCCTTGACGGTGGAGCTCGGTGATGGGCGAAGTCTGCGTCCCACTACGCCTGCACTTCCGCGGCTGGTACATGCCACTCCGGCAGAACGCAAGAACTGGCGATTGATCGGGCCGAGGACAGGGCATCCGCTGGAACACACTCGACGAAGCATTCCGTGTCGAAGGTCTCTGCCGGAAAGCCATCCGGGGAAAGCCAGGCCTCGCTGGAGAAGAATGGCTCTCCGCGCATAGGTCCGCCCACGCCAAGGGGCCCAGCTCGGCGGCGCAGAACAGCGCGCCGCTAACGAGCCCGAATCAACTGCCTACCCACCGATTGCGACTCTTTCTCGACCATAGATTCGACAGAGACACAGACCCGCTTTGCCGGTTAACAGGTTTCCAGACTCAACTACACCAATAATGCCGTTGATGCCTAGCGTCACTCCGGACGGGTGATGCCGAATTTCTGCATCTTGGATTGGAGCGTGGTGCGCTTCACACCTAATCGAGCAGCAGCGCCCGCAGCTCCCCCAACGACCCATTTGGCATCTTGTAGCGCACGCAGGATGTGGTCGCGCTCGACTTCCTCCAGAGCCGTCATGGAATCACCCGTCGAATCATTCGTTGCCTGCAGCTCGCTGATTGGCACTTGCAGGTCCGCTCCTTGTGTCAGGATGACAGACCGTTCCACGAGATTTTCCAATTCCCGAACATTACCAGGCCAGGCATAGCGAGAAAGGATCTCCAGCGTCTTGGCCGGCACGGCCTGGATGTTCTTTTTCATTCGACCCGCATAGTGCTGCGTGAAATACCGGACGAGGGTGGGAATGTCTTCCCATCGATCGCGTAAGGGCGGCACAGTCACTGGGAAAACATTGAGGCGATAGTACAGATCGCTGCGAAACTGCTTCAGCTCAACCATCGTCTTCAGATCCCGGTTCGTCGCAGCAATCAAGCGCACATTTACTCGGATGGTCTTGGTGCTCCCTAGCCGCTCAAACTCTTGTTCCTGCAGCACACGAAGCAGCTTAGATTGTAGCTCCAGCGGGATCTCTCCAACCTCATCGAGAAAGATCGTGCCTTTATCAGCCAGTTCAAATCGACCGGCTTTCTGAGATATCGCCCCCGTGAAGGCCCCTCGCTCATGCCCAAACAGTTCACTCTCCAGAAGGCCGGTGGGTATGGCGGCACAGTTCAGTTTGACGAAGGTCCGCTCGCTGCGACCACTGAGGCGATGGATGGCCCTGGCGATGAGTTCCTTTCCGGTGCCGGTTTCGCCTTGAATCAAGACCGTCGAATCGGTCGGCGCCACGACCTCCACTTGTTTGAGCACCTGCGTGAGCGCATCGCTGTCGCCGATAATGTCCTCAAACCCATGCTCGAGCCGAAGCTCCTCTTCCAGATACAGCTTTTCCTTCGCCAGTTTGTCCTTGAGTTGCGCGATCTCTTGAAACGCCAGTGCATTCTCCACCGCGACGGCAACCGGATTCGCCACCTGTTGCAGGAATTCTAAATCTGCTTCGCTATAAGCCTCTTTCTCCAAACTCACAAATCCCATCGCCCCCAACCGACGTGCCCCCGTGGTCAGCGGCACGAAACAGAACGAGCGGGAGTTGTCCTCCTGCATGCAACGCATGACCTTGGGCCATCGCGTTTCATCGGCGACATTTGGTACCAGCAAAGGCTCTTGGGTTTGCCAGACCAACCCAGCAGGAGTTTCATCGATAGACTCCTCATGCCCGCCGACTAGATCGGCCGGCACATTGGCCTGAACGGTATGTAACCGCATCATGTTCTTTATGGGATCATACAAGGAGAGGCCGACAAAATTGACTCGCACCACCCGAGGCAACCGTTGCGCAATCTCTCGAAAGAGATCATCCAGATCTCGGTGCGAGGAAATAGCCTGCGCTACTTCCAGCAGGGCTTGATAGCGTTCTGCCAACGTTTCACAAAGAGAGATAAACGATCGGTCCATACAATGAACTAGTATGGACCATCGCCCCATGGCGACTCAAGAGATTCCATGCGAGAAAACAGATCACTGCTGTAGACAGCAAGACCGTCAGACCG
>JAMXAU010000129.1 GCA_024281365.1 Nitrospira sp. | reverse complement strand
CCCCTGCTGATCGTTTCCCAGACGGCAGTCATGATTTGCCGCCTTTCTTCCCAAAGTACTCTTCCCTACCGACAGCGACATCCGCGACATACATAAAGCCTGAGTGGCGTTCGAAGAGAGGCTTGAGACCAGCCAGGATAGGTTCCACCTTTTCCTCCGGAACGACCGTGAGGATCATTTCGAGGCTTTCTTGCTCGCTGAACATGAAATGGGCCTCTCTCACTCCATGGTGCCCTTTGCCGGAGATGTTACCGATAATCGTATACCCGCTGGCATGCACGCGATCCAGCAGTTCGGTCACGAACGCCCGGTGTTCGCCCGCGATGATCACACGAACTTCTTTCATCGGATGCAATCGTAAGCCACCCATCGATCTACTCCTTTCCTGCGTCCAATGAGATCACGACATCATCACAGGAATCCAGCAAGATCCGAGCCCATTCCCCATTTGGCCGATAGCGGTACCACTGGCCATCCTCCGGGTCCAAGACGACCAGGTGTACCCATTCGTTATGATAATAATGCTGAAGAACCTCATGCCGGGCAATGAGTTTATCGATTCCGCGCCGAGGAGCTTCGACGATCGTGAGCAATCGCATCGGCTCATGGTACGGCATCTCCCCATTCATCACCGTTTGCCGTGCTAATCCAAGGCGAAGATCACTCCAGGGTCCGGACATAATGCCGAATCGCCCGACCACATTGTGATAGATTTTACTGCCGCTACCGTACACTTCGTTGTCGACGGCAGAGAAATAGTGTTCCATGTTGATCCATTGCGCAACAACCTGAGGAGCGGTCAGTAAGACCTCCAGGAAACGGGTCGTCGGGTCCTCTCGATAGTCATAGGAGTGCAGGAACATCCGACCATTGAAATCAAGCCCCTTCGTCAGTTCGCGACGACCGATCAGGAACGTGGTATTGCCGGAGAGCCCCCATTCGGGGCGAACTTGACTCCAGTCCACACTACGCCGGCGCACATGGGCTGTGGCTTGTGATTCGTCCAGCGGCTGCTGCAGCTCTGGAAACCGTCCGCATCGCTCCTGGCTCGCCAGTTCCGCGGCTTCCCGTAGGTCATCTTGGAGTCGCGCGAGGTCGGCACGATGGGTCGGTGGCACATCTTCGAGGTCGAACAAGCGGACCGCGTCGGTGGTGGTATCCATCTGGCCGGCAAGGAAGTGCGTATCAGAAGGAATATCAATCCCAGCTTTCCGTAAGCGCGCACGGACCTTGTCATGATTCGCCATCATGGCGAGGACTCGGGCATTGGGTTGGCCTTCATTCCCTCCGCACGCGCCACAGTCGAGCGCCGACTCGTAGGGATTATTGTCAGATGTGCTGCCGTGCGCGCAGAACAAAATGAGCCGGGCGAACTTCTTCGTCAGTCCCATCATCCGCAGAGCGGTCTCGACGGTCAAGGTCTGTTCCTCAAGCGTGAAGCCGGTTCTGGTCAGTCGTTCCTTAAATCGTGAAGCCGCACGAGGGTTGACGTCGTACTCTCGTTGGAGAAGCAGGATAAACGCATCAAGCGCGTCTGCCTTCAAGCCGACGGCCTGCGCCTCGGCCAGGAATCCGGTATCGGCCTGCTCCTCACCGTGAAGGGCCCTCTGTCGCAGCCCATCGATAAGCGACGGGGTGATATGAGTACTGCGCAATCCAAGGCGCTCCTGGAGTGCCATCCGCACCAGTTTCTGCTGCTCGACCGTCAGCATTTCCGAGGTATCCATCGGGGACAATTTGTTCACTGTCAGGGTCGTGGGGAGGGGCGGCACAAATTGTCGTTGCAGCCACGTCGCGACGCGCCGATAGAGCGACGGAAGCAGCGTCTTTCCGAAAATCGGGAGGCTATAAAACCAGCCGATGGACTCGACCATTACGTAAGGGGTAATGACGTTTTCTTTCAGATCGTGCAGCAACGTGTGGCCTGCATGGACCCACTTCGTCCACACCTGATGTTGCGAGACCTTGTGATCCAGATAGCTTCGCGGGATTTCCCGGACTTCGTTCTTGGCCCGCATGATGACGGGGAACTGTTCCGTGTCGTGCTCTTTTCCCCAGGCGCGGTACCGAATGAAGGCGGCAAAGAAGCCGGCGAAGCCATAGGTCTCATGCGGACCGATCGATTCGAGGTGGCGACGAAATGGCTCGGATCGGACGTCGATGCAATACACAGACTGTGAATAGGGGCGAACGGGAAGGGTTGTCGGCTTCTCCGTGCGCTCTCGTTTTGACGCAGAGATGAGTTGTCCGATCAGTGGCTCATGATAACCGGCTTCAAAGGCCTTCAGCCACACGATGCCATGGTCCGATTCCGGAAAGGCCTCGATCCAATCGACAACCTGTTTCAACGCCTGGGCCTCGCTCTCGACCAGCTGTTCGTCACGAATCTCGAGTGATCGGCTGAGAGCGAGGAGTCGTCGGGCATTTCCACGCCGACGGGCGGCTTGGTGCCTGGGAACCACCTCCGTACGATAGCGCGCGAGCACCGTGTTCCAGCCTTGTCCTTTCCGATGGGCAAGCCGATCAACTTCTTCAGCGTAGAGTGCGGGGAGATGGCCGGCGATACGCTGTCGTCGCAAATAGTACTCTTCCGAATAGTCACGCATATAGGCGACGATCTCGTCGAATCGCCCTTGAATATCCAGATACTCTCGACAAGCCGCCTGCACGAGCTCACGGGCGTACCACAAGCGAATGGCTAGGAACTTCACCAGGCCGACCGGGTGGGCTTGTTGCCAGGGATAGTCTCGTTCTTCTCCTCGCCATTTGATAAAGCCGCCCCACCCGGGGAGGGCGGTCAGCTGGAGCGACAAGTAATCTTGCCGCAGTGCTATTGGAATGCCCAACAGGTCCAAACTTTCCAGCAGCGTGTCTTCCGGATGATCGGGGAGCGCGGCAATTTTACGGCGACTGTCGGGAATCCCGATGAGTGACCATTCTTGTGCGGCGAGGCGCTTCCAGGATTGGTACAGCCCCTCGTCACGGTCGGACATGGCCCACGCGGCATGTCCCTCATCGAGGAAGGCCGAGCACCACTTGATCATCTGGTCATTGATGGTTTGGACGATCGAGGTGCCAAGGGTGTCGTCACACCAGTGAGACAGGGTGAGCCACCGGCAGAGCGCGGAGTGGTTGGTCTCCACGACTTTTTTTACACGCTCGTCAAGGGAAGGCGTCTCCAGGACCTGCTCCAGCTTCCTCGCGATCCGCTCAATCAGATCCCGGTCGGGATCATCCAGCTGATCGTCGAGCGGTTCTCGCACGGGGGAGCACAGCCCTTCCGTCAGGCACGCCCGCAAGACTTCTCCGTGGGTTACTGACCGAGGTCCAAGGGCGATCGTTCGATCGCTTGCCAGCGGTTGCAAGGCCGCGTCCAGGTGCTCCACGCGAATGCGACCGGATGTGACGTAGGCACGATACAAGTCGCTCGGGAGATAGCCGTCTCCATTCAAGAATTGCTTGCCGCGCCGGACCGTTTCCTCAAAGGGGAGGTATTCCAGGCTATGCAATGGATTGTGGTGGACGAACGTCCGCATCGGCCAGTATTGCGCGATGATTTCGCCGGCAAGGCGGACGACGCCGCGGAGTTCCATCCGTTTCGACTCGAGATCCATCGATTCATTCATTGGTGTCATGGAATCGCTCGCGAGAACATTCCGGCCATCGACAGCGTGGCCGTCGACGTCCACCACTCAATGGGGGCCAGTCCCAACACCGTAAGGATGACAACCGTGATGGTCAGTGCCGCCCATTCTTGTTGCACGACATCACGATAACGAAGGTCCCCTCGCCTGATTCCGAACAACAATCGTTGTACCGCGCTCATGAGATACCAGGACGCTGCCAGCCAGGCCAACGACATGATCATCAGACCGATGAGTGACGGAATCGGCGAGTGGAGTAGCAATCCCATCAGTCCGGCGAACACGCCGAAGGGGGGAAGCCCCATCGCTGCCAATGCCAAAAGAGACAACAGCACGGCATAGCGCGGCATTGATGAGGCCAATCCACTGATTGAGGATGGATCGACGTCATCACCATAGCGTGTCCGAATGATTTGCCAGGCAATCAGCAGTCCGCAGGTCGCAACACCGATGGAGGCGACGAAGACGGCGGCGCGAGATGTCACCAGGCTCGATGCCGAGGTATGCCACCAGAGCATGGAAAAGAAGGAGAGACTGGCATAAGACAGCATGAGTCGAATCCGAGTCTGTGCCAGGGCTTTGACAGCGCCATACAACGCTCCGATCAGCGCGAGGAGGCCGACGATACCGGAGAGCGCCGCGGGAATGATGTGTAGGGCCGAGGCCATGACGTGCAGGCCGACGGCGGGAAGAAGAAATGCCGAGAATGAGGGCAGATTGCCGGGCAGTCGTGTGAGCGCAATCACATAGCCGGTATGGAACGGCAGGAGCGGGATCAGCACCGCTGCAGTGACCAGGATCCCCAACGACGAAAGCGGGGAGGTGGTCAGTGCGGCGACGACCACTCCAAGTGCAGCGAGACAAAATTGGCTGATCCCCCACCATGAAATCGGCCACAAGCTCGTATGGTGACGCATCAACAGGCCTGTCATCGTCATCAACAATGCCAAGAGGAACAGGTGGCTCAGCGGAACCGGATGGGCGATGATACCGACCCCCAGTCCGAGGCTGACCAGGGTCATGAGCCAAGACAGACGGTGGTCCTTCTGAACCGGCTGCCCCAAGATGGAGATCATGGCCACGATCGGAAGCAGATCGAGGAGCAAGGCGCCTTCCGGGAGGTTTGTCGTAAGTTTCAGAATCGGGACGACAGTGATGAGGCACCAGATGACGCACGATTTCTTCAGCTGTGGCACGTCTTCCCAAAGTATCCGACCGGTCGCGGCGCCGATGAGCGGAATGCAGGTGGCTAGCCAAGAAAAAAGAACCGCGCTCGTCATCGCCGCGACCATCCCTCTTCTTGTTTGTCGACCCAGTGGACAAACCGCAGGATGACTTGTCCGAGACGGCCATAACATTCGTCGGCATACAATCTATTGATGAGCGCCACATACACTCGATGTCGGATTCTCTCGACCCAAGCCGGTATCCAGACACTTCGCCCATGGGCCTTCAAATACAGATAGATCCAGCCGAGAATGGTCAGGCCTGTGGCGCCTACGAGAAGCAGGTCGAACAGCCAGTCGGGTAGGTCGGCAGCCTTGTAGTAAGCGGCGACTTCATTGGGATTGGGGTAGAGGAACGCGGTGAACGATTCCACCGCAAACAGGTAGATGAAGATCACGAAGAGCAAGGTCAACAGCATGGTGGACGATACCTTCCAGGATGCGACCGCGCGTAGCCGTGTGAGCGTCAGGATGGCTTGTGATGAGGTGATCCATATGAAGAAGAGGATAATGACGGTTCCATGCGACTCCAACAAGGGAATGTGCAACACCCCGTGGGTCACCAAGAGAATGAGCAGCGGGATTACTAGGCTCGTCAGAACCCCCGTCGACCAGGTGAGGTTTGACAGCTCTTCCTCCTCGTGATGAGTATCGCCCGTATGGGGGAAATGTGGCTCGACCCTGGCCTTTTGAATCACGTTTCCACAATTGAGAAAGACCGTGGCCTTAAAAAGACCATGTGCGATCAGATGGA
>JAMXAU010000128.1 GCA_024281365.1 Nitrospira sp. | reverse complement strand
GGTCGTGGTAGTGGAGGCCCTGCAGTTTGGGGAGCATGTCACCCAAGGTCTGCTGGAGTTCCTTCTCACTGTAAGCCCGTATGGCGAAGGGTTTGTTGATGGCCTGACAGAATCGCTGGATGGTGTAGGTGGCGCCGGTGCAGAGCACTTTCGTGTCGGGTTTGAGTCCAAGAAACTGTGGGAGTGACAGATAGCGTTCTTGGAACCCCAGCCAGCGGACAGCTTGGCGCAGGTGACTGTATTGCACCTCGTACTCGGTATGTCCCGGGAGCTTCACGGGGGCAGGCCATCCCTCTTCGATGCCGAACTCGGTCAGAAAGGCTCGACCACCTGGTTTGAGGACCCGCCACAATTCAGCGACAAACCGAATCGGTCCTACGTTGAAGATCACCGAGTCCGGTGGATTGGTTTCGATGGGCAGTCGAAGCCGTCGGATCCAATCAAGGGCTTCTTGATGTTGGGCGGTCGCTCCGCTCCCTGAGATCAGTTCCTGCTTGGTCAGTTGGACTGGCGTCATGTCGGCCATGTTCTCGTTGTCGATGACGAGATCGATGGAACGATCAGCCAGCGGTAGCTGTTCAGCATTGGCTCTGGTGCCGGTGACATTCCATCCGCCCGCTTTGGCTCGTGCGATCTGGAGATTGAGGAATGGCTGCGTGATATCGAGTGAGAGATAACTGATCCCCTGCTTCTCGAACGGGAGGAGATCCTTTCCTAGTTCTTGCGCGAGGTACCCGAGGCCGCCACCGATCTCCAGCAGGACTTTCGGTTTAGGAGCGAACCAACCGAGTCGCCTGAGCTGTCGCATGAGCAGTCGACCGTAGGTCAGACCGTCCAAGGCCTCGCTTGGCTCCCGGAAGAGATGAGAGACTGTGGTTTCAATCAAATCAAAATGGCCGTCGTCTCTCGAGCTTTCGGTCAGCTCGTGGTGATGGAATTCTTCCAGGTGGTGCTCGCCTTCAAAGCCTTCTTGCCCTGACCAGCCTTCTCGGACCTGTTGGAGCAGCACATCCCACTTGGCCTTGTGCCGGTGGCCTCCGGGTGGTTCAGTCCCGTAATAGCAGAGGGAGTAGTTGGGGGTTGCCCATCGTTCCAAGTGCCAGGATCCAGGTTGCCCATCGGGCCCACAGATCCTGGTGCCGTATTGCTCAAGAAGCGTTCCCACGGCCGTATGGCCGTTCATGGCCTTGAGTAGGTCCAACCCTGTACGGTTCAACCGGATCAACGGGAGGTCGTCATCGAGTGGAGCCAGCCACCATTCATCTGGTTGGTGTTGGTAGGCAACAAGATCCGGAATATGCCAGGCCAAGAGGGTCAATGTGTCTCCGGTCAAGGATAGAGGATTACGGATGGCGGCCACAGCCTTCATAATCATGAGCCTTCTGTGTCGGATACTTGGACAGTCGGTAAGCTACAGGAGCGGTCGGCACCTCTGCAAGCGGACAATGGGTGTTGTCCTACAGGTGAGCGGGGGTTGATGAATCATCGGTCACAATCAGCTGCCCTCGCATGATGGGATGGATCCCACAATGATAGGCATATCGACCTGGGGGCAGGCCCGGGATCGTGAACTGTCCTCCCGGTGGAACCGTTCCTGAGTTAAAGAGGCAGGGGCTCTCGTCCTGTAGACAGCCGTTGTGCGTGACGGTGTGGTGTGTCGGTGTCGGATTCTCCCAGCGAATGGGTGTGCCGCTCACCACGGTCGCGGCAGCCGGGACGTAATAGGGTGAGCCATTTTCCATAAGAATTTCTGTGGCTGGAGAGAAATCGAGGGCCGGCCCTCCCACAGTAGCCCCGATCCCTAGAGCAATGGTCAGGATGTGCAGTCGGTTCACGGGGAAATGCTCCTCAATGCGTTGTCTCAGTGATTGATTAGAGCCATAACGATGGCTAAGGATTCAGCCGCGCTCCCTCTGGGCCCTCATCATAGCATGTCGCCACCGAGGGTTTGATGGGTCTCTGGATGATGCCTGCCAGCGGTTATCTTTTCTTATCGTCGGCAGTGCGTACATTTCTATTGAACCCGAAGTAATAAGAGCCGCGGAGGGTCGTAGAAATCCTGATCGAGGTGGTTGCAAGAGCCCGTTCGTTCATGCTAGATGGAGGCCGTTGCGCCGCGCTGAAACGAAGAGGAGGGATCGGAATGGCGAACAAAAAGAAGAAAGCCGTCGCGAAAGCGTCGTCAAAGACGAAAAAAGCCGCACCGTTGCCGAAGAAAAAAGCAGCCGCCAAGAAAGTCGTAGCCAAGAAGGCCGTGGCGAAGAAGGCTGTGAAGAAGCGTGCGGTGGTCAAGGCGTCCAAACCCGCCCCAAAGAAGAAACCGGCGGCCAAGAAGGCAGTCGGCAAATCAGCGAAGAAAGCGGTCGCCAAATCAGCCAAGAAGACACCCCAGAAGTCCATCCCTTCGAGCGCACCAGCCAAGCCTGTTGCGGATGAAGAGGAGATGACACCGCGAAAGGCCGTCTCGGTGAAACCGGCCATGCCGATGGAGCCGGAAGAGGCTGATTTGGAAGGTGAGGATGTCGTTGATGATGAGTTAGAGATGGAGGATGAGCTCGACGAAGATGATGTTCGGGATGAGTTGGATCTCGACACGGATGATGACGGAGATGAGCTCATCGATAAGTCCGAAGAATTGCTGGACGACGATTATCGACATAGTTAATCGTCCGGAGTTTGGTGGTAGTCCGACGACAGATTTTGCTCGCGCCGTTCCATGCGCAGCGCCTATCGCAGGGGCAAGGCTGTCGGCATCGGTCCCAATCGTGGTGCGTTCTATCGCTGCTGGAATGCGGGTCGTTCCAGCAGCGGGCTTTGGGCGTTTGTTCAATATCTGCTCGTTATTCTCCTGCAAGGTGAGTCTCTCCGACGGTTGTTCCTCTCAGGGTTTGTGTCGAGTCCCATGGTAAGCATCGGAAGGGTTTTAAGCGGGGTGGTTTTCGCGGCCATCGTTGCGATCAGTGTTGGCTTGTCTGAAGTCGGCGCCGCTTGTGTCGCCGAGGGAGGATCAGCGAACGCAGGAGAGGCCGGGCTTGTCCTGCATCTTGCACCGACCTGTACGCAGACGGAGCGGGAGGCGCATATCGTGCGTAGTGAAAGAATTGTGGAGACACTCGAGAGAGGGCACCCGGTCGATCTTGTTGGGGTGATTGTTCAGGGGGATGTCCTGTTTGATCGCCTCGTTCCCCAGTCAGCATCCCGATCATCGATGGCATCCGAGCCTCCGAGTCAAAGCAAGCCTGCCCGCAGCCAGGAGGAACGACTGGTTCGTGCGGGACTGAGTATACGAGACTCCGTGGTACAAGGAGCGGTACACCATCGTTCGGTCACCGGTACCCTTCGGTTTGAAGGACCTGTGGACTTGCAGGGAACTCGATTTAAAGAGGGGGTGGATCTCTCCTGGTCGGTGTTTCAGGAAGCGGTGGAACTATCTGGGGCTGTCTTTGAAAAAGAGGCACATTTTGTTCAAGGACAATTCGTCGGCCCGTTGGCCTGTCGAGAGACCAGGTTCGGTCCGAGTACGAGATTTCACCGGTCGAGGTTTCAAAGTTCCATGGACTGTACCGGCGCACTCTTCGACGGGACGGCAGAATTTTTGGAAGTCACGAGTGAACAGTCGGTGGAGTTTGAACGGTCGAGGTTCGGCTCAGGGGTGGGGTTTTCAGGGAGCCGTTTCAAAAGTCGTCTCAGTTTTCGCGACGCGATCTTCAGTCGCGAGACCTTCTTTACCTTTACGGTCTTCGAGGGGGAGACGATGTTTACCGGCGCCCAATTTTTGGGGGCTGCAGATTTTTCGAATGCCGAGTTCAAGCGACAAGACGACCTGGCTCGGGCACGCTTCGACCATCCACCGCTGCTCGCTCAGACAAAGCGGCTGGAGCCTTCCCAGTCGGACGGCTTTTTTCAGACCAAGAACGGCCAGTATGTTCTCACGTTCGGGTTGCTCGTCACGGCAGCTCTGCTCGTGGCTTATGCGATCAAGCTCAAATGAGCACTCTTGTTTATCCCCAATATATAGAATCAGACTTGCTCGCCTCCCCATAAGTTGATATAAACAGGCCGTGGAATCCCAAGCCGACGGGTTTGAGCAAACAGAGCTGCCGTATAAGGTCCGTATCGAAAATTTCGAAGGACCGTTGGATCTCCTCCTGCATCTCATCAAGAAAAACGAGATCAATATCTACGATATCCCGGTCGCCATGATTACCCAGCAGTACATCGAGTACCTGGAGGCGATGGAGGAACTCAATCTCAATGTTGCGGGAGATTTTTTGGTGATGGCGGCGACGCTGTTGCAAATCAAGTCCAAGATGCTGTTGCCGGCCGACGAGGCAATCGACGACGAAGAGGAAGGGCCGGACCCACGGGAAGAATTGGTCCGTCGGTTGCTTGAATACAAAGCGTATAAGGAGGCGGCGCGCCAGCTCGATGATCAAGAGAAGATGTGGCGTGAGATTTTTTGGCGTGAGGATGCATTGCGCGTCGAAACAGTCGCCGAGGAGGATCTTCCTCTCGAAAACGTGTCATTGTTCGATTTGGTTGATGCGCTCAAGGAAGTGCTTGAACGCAACCCGGACAGCCGGCTCATCGAGATCGTGCCCGACAATCTCACGGTTCGGGAACGGATGAATCTCATTCTGGAAACGTTGGAGGGGAAAGACTCGGTCTCATTTGCGGCGCTGTTCGAAGGGTCGGTCCATCGTATCGTGGTGGTCGTGACGTTTTTGGCCTTGTTGGAATTGATGCGGTTGAGAGTCGCCCGTGTGTTCCAGGCCGAAACCTTCGGACCGATTCTGGTCTCGCGGATGTTCTCGCTGGTGCCTGATCCGGCGGAGCTGGATGATGTTGATGCGGAATGGAGGAGCGCATGACGCCACTGACGGCGGATGTGGTTGATGAGGTGGATGTGCCCGAAACCGAGGCCGTGAATGCGGCGAATACGGAAGATCCGGAGAACCTGGACGAGGGCAATGGAGTCCCGCCTTCGGAAGGCCTTAGCGAGGATCGGCCCCACAGTATGGCCGAGCTCCAAGCCATCCTGGAGGCGTTGCTCTTCGTCTCGGCCGAACCGCTGCCCGTGACTCGCCTTGTCGCCGCGATGGGTACGGTCTCGAAGGGCGAAGTCGAAGAGGCGTTGCATCATCTCGGCCGAGCGCTCGATCAAGAAGGGCGTGGGGTGCGATTAGTGGCGGTCGCCGGTGGCTATCGCCTGGTGACCAAACAAGATTATGCCGCTTGGGTGAAACGATTGGACAAGGCCAAGACGGCGGCAAAACTGTCCCGATCGGCGTTGGAATCCTTGGCCATCATTGCCTACAAGCAGCCGCTGGTGCGGGGGGAGATTGAAGAAATCCGAGGCGTGGAAACTTCCGGGGTTTTGCGCACGTTGTTAGAGCGCAAGCTGGTGCGGATCGTCGGGCGCAAAGAAGTCCCGGGTCGGCCGATCATGTATGGGACGACCAAGTTCTTCCTTGAGCATTTTGGGTTGAGCGATCTTTCGCAGTTGCCGCCGCTGCGTGAGTTCAAAGAGCTGGGCGAGGCTGAACAGGCACTCTTGCCGATGGATGGCAGCGAGATTCTGTCTGCAGTCGGAGAGGTTGAGACGGTCGACGCAGAGGCAGAATCATCCGTAAATGGTGAACTTCAGACGGCTGTTCCTCTCGAAGAGGTATTGGCCCCCTCCCAACC
>JAMXAU010000127.1 GCA_024281365.1 Nitrospira sp. | reverse complement strand
GTTCGTCGTCTGCCTAACGAGATGGTCAAGCCTTTGGGCTGCTGCGTTTGGCATTGTAGCGAGGGTTGTCATACACCAACTCTGCCCGTTCATGCTCCGCCCATAACCGAACGCCATAGACTTCTTGTAACTCCTGCTTCGCCTTCTCGTCGCCCTTTCTCGCTTTCCGAAACAAACTCTGGCGATGCATATCTTCTTCTTCTTGACTCAGTGACCACTGTGCTCCCATTTCGACTCCTTTTTGTATACGACTTTTTCTGCAGGGTCTCTTCGCGGAGGGCGGTTGTACACGAGTTGGACTCCCAATTCAAGGTGTCAAAATTCGAAATTGTCCAGGGTGGTAGGTGTAGATTTCGGGTACTCTAACGGAAACGCGACGGGGAGAGATTCATTCGTTGGTAATTCTTTCCTGACCTCCCATAAATGGCCGTAACACCGGTGGAATATCAACCGATCCGTCAGGCTGTTGAAAGTTTTCCAGGATCGCCACGACGGTTCGTCCTACGGCCAGACCTGAACCGTTGAGCGTATGGACAAAGTCGGTCTTCGCGTCTTTTTTCCCACCGGTCGGTCGATACTTGATGCTTGCGCGTCTGGCCTGAAACGACTCAAAATTACTGCAGGACGAAATCTCGCGATACTGCTGTTGAGACGGGAGCCACACTTCAAGGTCATAGGTCTTGGCGGCAGAAAATCCCATGTCTCCGGAGCAGAGGGCCATCACACGATAGGGAAGATTCAAGTCCTGCAAGATCGATTCTGCGTGCCCTGTCAGTCGCTCAAGCTCCTCATAGGACCGATCGGGCGTGGTGAACGCAACGAGTTCCACCTTGTTGAATTGGTGGAGCCGTATGAGACCTCTGGTGTCTTTTCCGTAGGATCCCGCCTCTCGCCGAAAGCAGGGTGTATAGGCGGTATACCGTAGCGGTAAACGGTCTCCGATCAGGATCTCTTCACGGTGCAGATTGGTGACCGGGACTTCGGCGGTGGGGATGAGGAAGTAGTCTTCGTCTTTCAGACGAAAGAGGTCCTCTTCAAATTTGGGAAGCTGACCGGTGCCAGTCATCGTCGATCGATTCACCATGAGAGGCGTGATCACCTCACGGTAACCATGGTGGGTCGTGTGTCGATCAAGCATGTAGTTGATCAATGCGCGTTCCAGTCTGGCGCCGGCTCCGGTCATGACGGAAAATCTGGCTCCGGCAATCTTCGCGGCTCGATCAAAATCCAAGATGCCGAGGTTCTCTCCGATTTCCCAATGGGGTTGGGGGGAATAAGAAAACGACGGGATCGTTCCCCATCGACGAACTTCAACATTTTCTGATGCATCACCCCCCACCGGGACGGAGGCATGGGGGAGGTTGGGGATGCGGAGGGCGACATCGCTCAGCGCTTCCTCGACCGTTCGCAACGTGCCTTCGGCCTCTTTGATACGGTCTCCCACCTGCTTCATCGCGGCCATGGCTGCTTCAGCCGGTTCTTTGGCTCGGCGTAGACGGGCGACTTCTTCAGAACCTTTATTGAGCTCGAATCGGAGCTGCTCAACCTGCGTGGTGATCGTTCGTCGTTGCTCGCTTAACTGTTGGATGTCGTTCCACTGGACGTCGTGTCCGCGTCGTCCCAGAGTGGTGCGGATGTGGTCGAGATTGTCACGGAGCTGTTTCAGATCGTGCACGGGCTATCCTTTCAAAGCTCGTCGTTCGCCCTTCGATAACACTCAGGGCCGAGAGCTTGTCGAACGGCCGAACGGTGACGCGCGCGTGAAGCGCGAGTCTCGCATTGCCGAAACACTTGAAACCTGAAACTCGAAACATGAAACATACAGGCCATTTCGTCCCTCGACCCTTCGACATCACTCTGGGTCGAGCCTGAGCGGGGTCGAAGGCTCGACTAGGCTCGGGACCCTGAGCACATCGAAGGGCCACAAAGAGTCGTGAATAATACGGGCTCGGTTTCCGAGAGTCAACGAAACGGCCAAGGTGCCGCATCGGGCTCTCCTTGCCAGCGCCGGAGTTTGACATCAATCAGGCATGGGGGAGAGGATAGGCGCGATGCGTCGGATCTCCAATCCCCCCAACCCCTTTGAGTCTCGGCATCGGGACCTCCTTGAGCCGGCGGCTGTCGCCAGACTGACGCTCTATACCGACGACAGTCGAGAGATCTTGAGTCGTAACGACAGCCCCGACTTGCCGTTTCGGTGGAGTGTGAACCCCTATCGCGGCTGCTTTCATGCCTGCGCCTATTGTTATGCCCGTCCATCCCATGAGTATTGGGGATTTGGTGCTGGAACCGATTTTGAGAGCAAGCTTGTCGTCAAGCAGGATGCGCCACGGCTGCTTCGGCAAGCCTTCGAGAAGCCTTCGTGGAAGGGAGAGCTGATTGTGTTTTCCGGAAACACGGACTGCTATCAACCGCTCGAAGCAAGTCATGGATTAACCCGCGCCTGTCTGGAAGTGTGTGCCGAGTATCGAAATCCTGTCGCAATCATCACGAAAGGAGCGCTGGTCCTGCGCGATCTTGATGTGCTTCTTCGATTGCAACGAGAGGCCTGGGTGCTGGTGTACTTCAGCATTCCTTTTTCGTCCGACGAGGTGGCGCGCAAGCTCGAACCACAGGCCCCGTCGATCACCAAGCGGTTTGCCGCGATGAGCCTGCTGGCGGCAGCCGGTATTCCGACCGGCCTGTCGATTGCCCCGATTATTCCCGCTGTGAATGAAGAGGATATTCCGGATTTGCTGGAACGGGGAGCCCATGCCGGGGCCTGCACCGCGACCTATAGTCTGTTGAGGTTGTCTGGGGCTGTGGAGTCGGTGTTTGTCGATCGGCTCGCGGAGGCCTTCCCGGAACGGATTGCAAAAATCACCAATCGTCTCCGTGAGGTGAGAGGGGGAACGTTGACAGAGGGCCGATTTTTTAACAGACAGGAGGGACAGGGGCCCTACTGGAATTTGATCACACAGCTCTTTGAGCTTGCGAAACGGAAAGCAGGATTTCCGGACGATGGTATGAGTCCCATTTCGGAAACATTTTGCCGGCCAGGTCAGAGACAGCTATCGCTCTTTTGAATGGGAAGGAACCATGAAGCATAATCCAGGTTTCTTGAAACTCGTCGACCAGGCGAGGCAGCGGGTGAAAGAATGCAGCGTGGTTGAGGTGAAGACGCGTCTCGACCGAGGTGAGCAGTTTCATTTCATCGATATCCGTGAGGATCATGAGTTTGCTCAAGACCATGCCAAAGGCGCCAGGCATCTTGGAAAAGGAATTATCGAACGGGATATCGAGTCAGTGGTGCCCGATCACCAGGACGCTATCGTGCTGTATTGCGGGGGAGGTTATCGATCAGCCTTGGCGGCTGATGCACTGCAACAGATGGGATACGAGAATGTGCTCTCAATGGCTGGAGGGATTCGCGCGTGGCGGGAAGCTGGTTTCCCACTTGAATAGCGAAGCCCTGTATGCCCAGGGCTATTTGTTGACTCGATCAAACTCCTTAATGACCTGCTCCGTGAGATCAATCGCATCCTTGTGATAGATCACGATCTTGACGGTCTGCTCGCTGCCTTTATCGACAACGAGTGCGACTCCGCCTTTTTCAGCGACCGTTTGTGTCGCAGCGGAGATCTTCTTCATATACTCATCGACTAATTCCTTCTGCTTCTTCTGGAGCTCCAGATTGAATTCTTGCGCACGTTTCTGGAAGTCCTGGACCTTGGTTCGGAACTGCCCCTCCTTCTCCTTCTTCTCTGTGTCGGTCCACTTGGGGGCCTGTTCCTTCAGCTGCTTCTCGGTGTTGCGGAGCTCTTCTTCATCTTTGCCCAGGAGTTTCTGCCTGGTCGACACATATTCTTTCAGTCCTTCAAGCGCCCGCTTCCCTGCCTTAGATTTCTCCAGCACCGATTGCGGATCCACGACTCCCATCTTAAATTCAGCAGCCTGGCCGAATGACGCAAAGAGGAGGGGCATGGAAATAAACAGGACGGCAAGAACACATGATCGGAAGGCAAACATGGACATAACGTCTCCTGTATGTGGTCGCCAACACGAGGAAGCGTGGGCAGAATAACCGTGGATCAATTGGTCTGTCAAGCGAATGGCAGGTTACCAGGAATCAAAACTGATGGGCTCTTCGCGAATCCAGATTTCGATCCCGTGTTGCCATTTCAATCGCCGTGCGACTGCGTTCAGTGCGCGTCCATCCGCGTGGGTAGGATCGAACGGATCACGAATGTGCTTCAATTTTTCCTTTTTGAGCGGCGGCTTCAATCCAAGGTCCTTCATCGCAAGGGCCACCAGGTTCAATTGGAAGAAGCGTGGTGTTTGATTCAGCTCCACCAGCGTGACTTCTACCGACTCAGTTGACGCTCGATGCGTGCGGTAGAGCTCAATGACACGGCCTTTCAGGTGTGTCCGTTGCGACTCGGTGAATTCAAGCAAGGCCAACTCTACGAGGAGCGCGTTTGTCGCGCCATTGAACGACGGCATATCAAGCAGTTTGCTGAGAAATCCCATTGAAATCCTCGCGGCAAGATCGTGAAGTCGTCATCCGGAAGCCCTTTCCTTCTCAGGAAAGACCTGAAGGCTTCGGGAGAGTGTACTGAAACAGGTCGTGTTTTTCTAGACTGCAAAAAGAGGGGGATGGCGGCCAAGGATCAGTCGAAATGGGACCAGTACCCCGCTACTTGAAGAGCCCCTTGATGGCCTGGGTCGCGGAGTCTACCGCTTTCTGGATGGTGTCGGTGGCGGTATGTATCCCAGCTGCTGTCATGGCCGTGCTGACCTGCCGGACGATCGAGCCGAGGATCTGTCTGGTGACTTCTCCGGCGGTGACTCCGTCCGATTTCCTGCCGATGTCTTGGAGGTGCACGTCGGGGATCGGCACCGAGACGGCTTCGCCATTGAGCAGTTCGGCACTTACGTGGGCTCTTGCGGATTTCACGTACAGATGTTCGATGATGAGTTTCTTGCCTGACTCCGAGGGCTGAGCCTTCTGCTTGTGATGGCCGATGGAACGTTCGATGTTGCGCTGTAGTACATCGAGGTTACTGCCGCCGGCGGCATACTCGTATGTGATTGCCGGTTTGAGAAGGGTGAGTTCTTTGATCCGGATCACGTCGGTCGTCAGCGACCTGATATCGAGCGTCATGCTGATTTCGTCGAGCGACAGAGCCTGGTTGGTCTTGAAGCCGTCAGGGTTGCCGACCACCAGCCCATACAAAGTCGCCTTGCCGTCGAGGGGATTGATGGTGGTTTTTGAGAGACTGATGGGCACACCGGTGATCTCAGGCCCATATCGACGGATAGCGGAAGCGACCTGAGCATCCAGTGAGTTGTGCAGCCACCAGAGGCTTCCAGCTATGGCGACGACTCCAAGCGCTGCGATGCTCATCAGGAGTTTCTTCATGGATCTTGTTCGACCTTTTTGAAGTATAGCAAGACGAGTTCAGGAGTCTATTGAGACTGTCATTGAGCGCTGTTCTTATCACGGGTTACTTCAGACTGAGTCGGCGATTGCGCCTGATGTGTCTCTCTCCGACCAACAGTGCCCGGTCAGAACAACCCTGACCGGGCACTGAC
>JAMXAU010000126.1 GCA_024281365.1 Nitrospira sp. | reverse complement strand
ATTGGTGGAATGGTTGGTGGCGGGGTGAGCTATCAATTGCTCTCGCCAACATCGGTCCAGGCCCAGCATCCCAACGGAGTTCATGCGGAAGAGTTTCTGTTACTGGACGCCAAGGGTAGGGCACGAGCCGGTCTTGGCCTGGACGCGAATGGGGAGCTGGGACTTGTGCTTCGGAGTAAAGATGGAAACCGGACCCTCACTCTCTCGCCTGACGATCCTTACGCCATCAAGTTAGTCGAGCGAGGAAGCCGGATTCTGTGGAGCGCACCCTGAACCGTTAGAAAAGATTGGGAGTTTTATGACCGATTCGGTATTAAAGCCGGAATAAATTCAGGATGATCAAAAAGGTTGTCCAGCAAGGCCGCAGCGAGCAAAGAGGCGTACGCCTCGGCACGTTGAGCCTTTGAGCGATGCGAGAACACCGCTGGCGGCCTTTTTCAGCATTCCTGTTAGACGGCTTTCTTGACCAATCCAGAACGCAAACAGCGGGTGCAGACGCGGATCCGTTTGTGGCTCTTGCCGACAACGGCTCGCACAGTTTGAATGTTGGGATTGAACACGCGCCGGGTCTTATTATTCGCATGGCTGACGTTATTCCCGGAGACCGGCTTCTTGAGGCACACTTCACACATAAATGCCACGATCGTACTCCTTCTCGCTGAAGTGAAATTCAGTTGAACGATGTGATAGTACCATAGCTGGATGAACGCTCACAAGCGTCTGATTCTTCTCATGATACATCGTGAGATGGAGGCGCACGTGTCTCCATCTTGACAACTTCTCAGCCCCGCTCTTATTGTGCTTTGCGTAGGAGCCCTTGAGCAAGGGAAGAGGGTCGAAGCCCTCGCGGTCCCGCCGCTGTGAATGGGGACGAAACCCGTTGATGCCACTGTCTCAATGGAGCCGTCAGCCACTAGCAATCAGCCTTTAGCTTTGAGCTGAATGCTGTGAGCCGATAGCTTCAAGAGATGGGAAGGCACGGGGAGTAGGGGGAACCATGAGCCAGAAGACCTGCTCGAAGAGATGACCGTCGTTCCCTCGAGGCTGGGGAACGGGTGAGGATGAAGGAGCGGGTGCAATCCTCAAGGTCTGTTTAGGCCTTGGGGATTTTTTCTATTGACGCACTGGAGCCAACCGCATCCGATTCTTACGGCATTGATTCTGGCCGGACTCACTGTGGTTGTGTCACAGTCTGCCGAATGTGGTGAAGGAGATCTTGGTGTGATGAAACGACGGCAACAGGGCATCCTTACCGGCATGCCCTTCATGGCCCATGTCTCGTCGCGGGCTTTTGTCGATGATGTCGGGCGACGCATCTATCTGGCCAAGCCGCCGGCTCGCGTGGTGTCGTTGGCGCCGAGTATTACAGAGATGCTGTTTTCACTTGGCTTGGAGGACCAGATCGTCGGAGTCACGGAGTTTTGTGATTACCCGGCTGGTGCCAAATCCAAAGCCAAGGTCGGCTATGCAAATCCCAATGTGGAAACGATCATTGTCTTGCGACCGGACATGGTACTTGCCCCCAAAGACTTTCTCCGCCCCGATCTCCAGGCGAAACTGGAGCAGCTTAAAATACCCGTGTTTGTCCTCGATGCCAAGACGTTGGAGGACATCCCGCTTCAGATGCATACATTGGGGACAATGTTCGAGAAAGCCTCAGCCGCGAACGACGTCACACAACGTATCCGCCAACGTATGGCTGAGCTTAAGCTCAAAGTGGAGACGCTCCCTGCGAAGCGAGTCCTGTATGTGTTGAACAGCCAGCCGTTGATCAGCGTCGGGCCAGGAAGTTTTATCCATCAGATGATCGGCCTGGCAGGAGGAGTCAACGTCGCCGCTCAGGCGGGTGTTGCCTATCCTCGACTGAGTATGGAGACCGTGCTCAAGGAAGATCCGGAAGTGCTGATTTTCCCGAGCGGCGAGGTAGAAACGGTGCCGCGAAGGGAGCAACAGCAGTGGCGGCGTTGGGACTCGCTCTCAGCGGTCAAACAGCAGCGATTTCATGAAGTCTCGTCGAATCTTCTGAATCGTCCTGGGCCTCGCGTCATTGAAGGGTTGGAACAGCTCGTCCGGGCGATTCATCCGGAACTATTCGGCCCCAGTGTCCCTGCGCTCCATCCATGAGGCTCTTGTGAAACTGCCGTCAGCCACAGGGTCTCCCCGTTCCTGTGCCGATCGGTTGTCTCATGAACAAGGCTCTGCGCCCCCTGCGCGCGGCAGCGTTGTGCAAGGGGCCATCCTGACCCGTTCACGCTTGATCCTGATACTTGGGCTGTTGAGTCTGACGGCAGTTGTCGTGAGTCTGATGTGTCTTCACTTCGGAGCTCAATCGATTGCCTATGGAGAGATTTTCCGCGTGTTGATGGGCGTCATGACGGTTGATCAGATCGAAGCGGGCGGCGGTTCGGCAGATATCACACGGACGATCTTGCTTCAGATTAGGCTCCCGCGTGTGTTGCTGGGCTTCTTGGTTGGTTGCTCGCTCGCGTCGGTGGGTGTCGTCTTACAGGCCTTGTTACGAAACCCACTAGCGGACCCCTATGTACTTGGCGTCTCCAGCGGAGCAGCGCTCGGTGCAGCAGTGGGTGTCTTATTTGGAGCGGGGACGACATTCTTAGCGGAAGCGGCGTTGCCGGCATGCGGCTTTGCCGGTGGGATCGTCGCGTTGGTGATTGTCTATCGAATGGCGACCAACTCAGAACGCTTGCCCATTCATAGCCTGTTGTTGACCGGGGTAATTTTGAACGCCATCTTCTCCGCCCTGATCATGTTTATTACGTCGATCCTGGACCCAAATCGTTCATATGGGATGATGGCCTGGCTGATGGGAACACTCACCTCTCCTACCTATAGTGGGCTCGTTGGGGTGCTAGTCTATCTTTCGATCAGTCTCATCCTCTTATTCGGACAGGTCCGTGCCTTGAATATCCTGGCATTAGGCGAAGATGCGGCTCGCTCGCTTGGTGTCGATACAGAACGGGCAAAGCGCTCCATCTTCATCTTGACGGCGTTGATCACTGGTGCCGTGGTGTCCGTCAGTGGCATGATCGGGTTTATCGGGATGGTGGTGCCCCATGCCGTGCGCCTGGCCATCGGCGCGGACCATCGACTGCTCTTCCCTGCCTCAGCATTAGTCGGAGGCACCTTTCTCATGGGGGCGGATACGATGGCGCGGACGTTGATTGCACCCACAGAAGTCCCGGTCGGGATCATCACCGCTTTGGTGGGCGGGCCATTCTTCGTCTATCTCCTGCTCTGGCGAAAGGATCGGTTGGCGTGAGAGGGGTCAAGGAGAGTCAACCTGGTGGAGGCAACGAGCCTTGTGCGAGTTGCTTGGTCCAACCGTGCTACGCCTATGAGGTGCATTCCCTTCGGTTTCGATATCAGTCGACGGAATCCTCAAGCCGCCCATGGATCCTTGATGACATATCTTTTCAGGTTTCCCAGGGGGAAGTACTGGGCATCGTGGGGCCCAATGGGTCAGGAAAGACCTCCCTGTTGAAACTCTTGGCCCGGCTTGCCAGTCCGCAGCAGGGCGGCATCACCTTGTTCGAACGAGATCTGACAGAAATGGGGCAAGACGAGATTGCTCGTATCGTTGGAGTGGTCCCACAAGACACACCGCAGCTCTTTCCATTTACGGTTGCGGAAACGGTCTTAATGGGACGATTTCCTCATCGTCCTCGAAACCGATGGGGAAATGGCTTTGGATGGGAAAGCGGGGAGGATATGGCTATTGCCGAGGATGCCATGAGGACGATGGACGTTGCCCACTTGGCCCAGCGGGCGGTAACGGACCTTTCCGGTGGGGAACGGCAACGGACGATGATTGCGCGAGCCTTGGCTCAGACACCGAACGTCATGTTGCTTGATGAGCCGACTGCGTTTCTCGATCTGCAACATCAGGTTGAGATCGGATCGGTGTTATGTCGATTGAAAGAGGAGCGTGGCTTGACGGTGGTTCTGATCTCACATGATTTGAATCTCGTCAGCCAATATTGCGACCGCCTGCTGCTGCTTGCTGAGGGACAAGTAGTTCGGCTCGGAACTCCCGATGAAGTCATCGAGCCTCTGGTGTTAGAGCAGGTCTATCAATGTCAGGTCCTCATCGATCGACATCCGACCTCGGGCGTACCTCGAGTGACATTGCCCGGTCGGAAATCCACAGGGAACAAGTGACATGACGCGGGGCAAGATCGCACTGCTTCATCTTAAGACGGTTCCCGGGGCTATTGATCGGAACCGGTATGTGATCGTCGACGCGATCAAGCATGCCGCCGCAATCGGTGCTCAATGGATCGTGACGCCGGAGCTTGCGGTGTGCGGACTTCAGTTTGCCCACGTCGTCGGCTCTGATTGGATACAGGCGCAACCCGATCCTTGGATGCAACAAGTCTGCAAGCTGGTCAGGACGTTGAAACAAACGGTCTTTCTCGGTTGCCCGGAGCGGGAGGGCAGGAGGTTCTATAACACAGTGTTTGTCATCGGCCCGACGGGAGAGATTCTTGGTCAACATCGCAAGATCAACGTGGTGAGTGATTCACTGTCATGGTCGAGTCCAGGCGACAGTGCCGCACCGATCGACTGCGATGGCATTAAGGTGGGTGTGCTTGTCTGCGCCGATGTCTATACGCCGAATATCGCCCGGGCAATGAAGTTTGAAGGCGCGCAGATGTTGGTGTCGCCCGCGTCATGGGGGCCGGGCATTCATGGGCCGAATGGGGAATGGGAGCAGCGGAGCTATGAAACAGGACTTCCATTGATCGTCTGTAACCGAACGGGGGCAGAGAAGACACTCGACTTTTGGAAGGCGCCGAGTTTGATCGTGAAGAACGGTGACCGGTTGTTGTCGCATACGTCAGACCGATCGGCAGTCCTCACGTTTGACTGGGACTTCTCCAATATGGTACCAACCTCAGCTCATTTTCGAGCAGACTACCTTCGTAGCTAGGTCATGTCATGGATAAGGATGTACGGGAGTGCCCGTGCCGGATAGGAAAAGGAACATCCCATTTTTCTGTCAAATACTGATGGGTGCCGACAGTAAGGAGGAAAGAATTTAGAACGAAATAGGCCGTCAGTGCCGGGGAAGATGGTGCAAGTCCATCACGGTGCCGCCACTGTAAGCGGGGAGTGACTCTGCCACATGCCACTGTGCGTTTCAGCGCATGGGAAGGCGCAGGGAAACGGTGATCCGCAAGTCAGGAGACCCAACGGACGGGAAACATTCACACCCTTCGAGTCAAAGGGAGGTTTTCATGCATCGTGTGTATCGGTGTCCCCGGTTTGTTGTTGCCTCTTGTTTCCTTATCGCTTTTCTGTACTTCCTACGGCCCACTGCATTCGCTCAGGATATCGCGATGGCCGACCAGTCGGAGGTCATTCAGACCCCAGACGTGGTCGTAAGTGCGACCAAGACTCCTATTCCAGCCAAACAAGTCACGAGCGCCGTGGAAGTGATTACCGGCGAAGAGATGCAACAGCGAAAGGTCAGAACCGTTGCGGAAGCCTTGCGTTGGGCTCAGGGACTTTCGGTCAATCAGAGTGGTGGACTAGGTACAAGCGTGGATGTCCGGATGCGCGGCGGGACACCGGAACAGACTCTCGTACTCATCGATGGGGCGATCGTCAACAGCGCCACGATCGGCAACTACGACTTTGCCACCCTCACCTCCGACAATATCGAACGGATTGAAGTCTTGCGCGGAAGCCAGAGCATGCTCTGGGGGTCGGATGCGATGGGCGGTGTCATCAACATTACGACCAAGCGAGGACGAGACAAACCTAATGTGTCCGCGTTCGCGGAGTACGGTTCATTCAATACCATTCGAGAGGGAGCCAGTCTTTCGGGCAAGAAAGGGCCCATAGATTTCTCCGGTTCGATCACCAGGCTGGATACGGCTGGTTTTTCGGCGATCAATTATCGGCGCGGGGCGACGGAGCGCGATGGGTACCACAACTGGCAAGGATCCGTTCGGCTTGGAGCCGATCTTCCAAAAGACGGACGCCTGGAGTTCAGCTTTCGATGGTTGCGGGGTGGTGTGAATTTCGATGGGTTTGCATTCAATCCACTCACCTTCACTTCG
>JAMXAU010000125.1 GCA_024281365.1 Nitrospira sp. | reverse complement strand
AGGAAGACCGAGATTATCGGGTGACCTTAAACCACGCAGGCCGACACCCGGTCTCGGCCGTCTCGGACAACCCAGTCCTCCGCCTGGTTGACCGAATGATCAGACCTATTGATTTTTGCGTGGGCGTCCGACCGGGAGTTTCCCCTTTCGCTTCTTGAAGCGTTTTCCCTTTTCAAGCTTTGCGAGCGAGGCTTGGATCGCAGATTCGACGACACCAGTCAGTGTCAACTTCGGACTCCAATACACGACGGTTCGCAACCGTTCGACCATGTCGGCGGAGAGAGATAGCGTGACCCTCTCCTTACGTTTTGTCACTTGCTGTTCCCGCTTCATTGGACCATCTCCCTCCCGATGTACTCATTCATACTGTTGTCCCATATGCTTGCATAACATGCCCGGTTCTGCGCATGCAAGCTCCCCCGCGGGTACCATCCCTAATCTTAGGGGATGACAAGACCGAGATACGAATGAGGAAAGCTCCCTGTGCATCGAAAGATGCCTCCCCCACCCCGTACAGAATCAAGTCAAAATCCAATGGCGAATCCCCCACCTCCACCGACGCCGACGCCAGTCCCGCCGCCAAGCCCAATCGAGAATCTGGGCCGTGGTTGAGTGTTGCCATGCGACGGCGCCGGCCAGGGATGGAGGTGTTTCATGATCACAACCGGATACCGATATTCCACGTCATCGAGATAGTCGGTCTTGGCTCCGGACACTTCTCCGACAATGGTCATGGCTGATCCCTCAACAAGCGTCGCGGGATCCAGAAAGTCTGGTTGAATCGCCAGAAATCGCCCCTGTGATTGTTGGCGGTCGAGAATTGGTCTCTCGCGCGTATCGAGAGGCAACTGCAGAAGCTCGATCTGTGTACCGTCTTTCAATCGCTTTGCCTTGAGGACCACTCCGCCGAGCACCACGACCTTCCCCTGGTACGACTCTGGCGCACTCAGAATTTCTCGAAAACCGATCGTTCGGTCGACAAGCGGTTCGAGCGACTCTGGAACCACCCGTTGAGAAGAACAGGCTACGGCCAGAACGAACGCCGCCACCCACCACACCTTGAAAGAGGCAAAACGCATAGGCACACTATAGCGTGAAGCTGATGCCGTTTCTACGTGTCATCGTGAGCGATTAGCCCGCATTGTTCATGACGGTTCGTCATGAAACCACTTGGATCGCGCATCTCGTGAAACGTCGCACGTGAAGCGCATCTCGTTCCGGGTTAAGACGCTTCACCCTTCACGAACGACGAGCGACGGTTGTTGTTGCAACAGCGGATCGGCGGTTATAAGAGAAGCGTTCATGAATAATGCGGGCTAGGGGTTTTCTCTCGATACGTTCTTCAGCTATGATGCACTGTCGAGCTTGACCGTTCAGACAAACTCGCTCGTTGATGCACATCCCAAGGGAGAGAGGTGAAGATGTTACGGTTCCTCCTGGCTGCCATAGTGTCAGTTCTGCCGTTGAGCCTCTCCTCCTGCGATAAGGCCTACATGGCCACGATGGAGAAGATGGGCTATGCCAAGCGCGATATCCTGAGCACCCGTGTCAAATCAGCGCGGGATGCACAGGAAGACGCCAAGCAAGAAATTCAGACCACACTCGAGCAGTTCGGCAAAGTCGTCGCCTATGAAGGTGGAGACCTCGAAGCCACCTACAAGAAGCTCAATGGTGAACTCGAGAACAGCGAGGACAGTGCCGAAGCGGTCCGGAAGAAAATCTCCGACGTCGAGAGCGTGGCCGATGCCCTCTTTTCCGAATGGGAAACAGAACTCGGGCAATACTCCAGCGCCGACCTGCGCCGGAAGAGCCAGGCCAAACTCACCCAGACCAAGAGCCGCTACCGAGAGATGCTGGGTGCCATGAAGCGGGCGGAGCAACGAATCGAACCGGTCCTCAAGCCGCTGCGCGATCAGGTCCTCTACCTGAAACACAATCTGAATGCACGGGCACTCTCCGCCATCAAAGGTGAGCTCGTAAAAGTCGATGCGCAGGTTGACCAATTGGTCAAAGACATGAACCGATCCATTGCCGAAGCCGACAAGTTCATTCAAACGATGGAAAAGGAATCGGACTGATCGTGCGAGGCACGAGGGAATTGTTATGCGTATCGACGACCAGCGCGAAAGCGGCAATATTGAAGATCGCCGCGGGATGGGGCCTGCCCGCATCGGAGGGCGAGGGGGCTTGGGGATCGGCACAATTGTGCTGGCTCTGGCCGTCAGTTATTTCACCGGCATGAATCCACTGACCGTCCTGAATCTCTTAACGGGCGTCCAAAGCGTGACCGAGTCGATCACACCCTCCGCCTCATCGCAACCAGGGGCGGTCGGAGCGCCAAAAGATCAACTCGGTCGGTTTGCATCCGTCGTCCTCGCCGACACGGAAACAACCTGGCGGGAACTCCTTGGTTCACGGTATGAAGACCCACGGATGGTGCTCTTTAGCGGCGCGGTGCAGTCCGCCTGCGGCACCACCTCCTCGGCAGTCGGACCGTTCTACTGCCCCGGCGACCGTCGTGTCTATCTCGATCTTGCCTTCTTTAATCAGATGGAACATCAACTGGGCGCAGCGGGTGACTTCGCCCAGGCCTATGTCATCGCACACGAAGTCGGTCACCATGTACAAAACGTGCTCGGCGTTGCGGAAAAAGTACACCGCCTTCAGCAGCGGGCCTCTGAAACAGAAGGCAATGCGCTGTCGGTTCGTATGGAACTCCAGGCCGATTGTTATGCCGGTGTGTGGGGCTACCATGCTAAACATGGGAGGAACTTGATCGAGCCCGGAGATTTCGAAGAGGGGCTCCGCGCAGCAGCAGCAATTGGCGATGACCGGCTGCAAAAAAAGTCGAGAGGGCACGTTCAACCGGAAAGTTGGACTCACGGTTCGTCCGAACAGCGGATGACCTGGCTCAAGCGAGGCCTGGAGTCCGGCGACCCAGCAGTTTGCAACACCTTTGGGAACAATCGTCTATGAGCAATCCAGCTCCTGCGGCAAAAAGCAGCTTTCTGGCGAAAACACTCGGCCCTCTGCTGTCCGACCCACCATGGGCAGCCAAATCGTTTATGGCCGCCAGTGCCACAACCGTCGCCGGAGTCGGCGCCTGGCTTAGCGATATGATGTCGCCGGCGCTCGCCCGCGGTGGAGCCAGCTTCATCGGCGGGTTCTTGGTCGGGTGGGCCTTTCGGAAAACACTCAAAATTGCGCTGTTGATCACCCTCTCTTTGGCGGCGCTCGTAGCCATCCTCAAAACCACCGGCTGGATCCACCTGGAGTGGAACCTGATCGAAAGTGATGTCCATCGGACGTTGGATTGGGCGCGAGGTCAAGCCCAGAGCCTCAAAGAAGTGGCGGTCGGCTACCTCCCCTCTGCCGGCGCCGGTGTGGCCGGCGCGTTTTTTGGATTTCGGAATAAATAGTGACACGCTCACCCCTTCACAGCACGCAGACTTTCTTCAGTTCTTCTTCACCGATTTCACATCCAACGTCCCTAAATAGTGACCTTCGACCGTGACCTGATCGCCGTCTTTGAGAAGAACCGGTCCCATCTGACAGAGCGCCGCGTAGCTAGCCTCAATCGCTCCACTGCCATCATCAACCCGAAAATTCTGGACGCACTTCTCCAACTTCGAGCTGGTTCCAATGAAATGATGCATCTCATACCCACTGACCATCCCCGTCACTTGCACGACTTTCATCTTGTACGCTTCGGGATAGGCCTGTAAGGAACTGATCGTGACCGGATCCGCTGCCCAGGCGACAGGTGCGAGGCACAGCTGGCTGATCAGCGCCAACTCTATCAAGCGGAGAGTTCTGTTCATCACGGGACCTCCTCTTCCTACAAGACGTGGATCTTAAGCATGGTGAAATCCTTCGGCCCTACGGAACCTGGCGCAACGCTTGCCCGGTGGCGGCACTGTAGGCTTCAGCCAGAGTATGCACTTCGATCACCTGAATCGAGCGCTCTGCGCCGGAGAAACTCAGGTGACTGTTATCCAACGCATCGGGCACGATCATCGTGGTCTTTCTCAGTTCTCGGCAGCCATTCATCTTGTCGACGAGTCGCCCCACGGCTTGAATCTCTTCGTCCGATTCGATAGTCCCCGACATACAGATGTCCGGACGGATCGAATCACCGAGTAGGGCTGCCGCGACACCCACGGCAAAAATCCCGCCGGCACTGGGTCCATCCAACCGCGTGGGGACCAAGATACGCACTGTGAGATATCGAGGATCATAGCCCACCGCCTTCGTGGCAACAGCAACCGCTGTCTGAAAGGAAAGGGCGGATCCGAGCATCAAGTTCGAGTCACCGAGAATCTCCGGCCCTCGTCCATCGGCTTTGTACCCGACCGAGAGTTGCGCCACCAGTCCCCTCCATGAACCGGTAATGGAACCAGCACGATCTTGCCCGACACTCAACAGCGGCAAGGATAGCGTGACGTCTGAAAAGGGCAGGGGCTTCCTCCCTTGTTGTTGTGCAATTTCAGAGGAGACGCCATTCGCAGGAGCTGGGGAGAAATTCCCACCTAGCAATGCCTTGGGAACTGGAGAAATCGTCAGCGGTGAATACGTCTTTGCCGCTCCCACTTGCCGACAACCTGGGTATTCACGATCCGTATACAGATCCCCTTGCCCCGGCCTGGGACAGACCCAGGTCTCAGCCCATGCGAGGCTGAAACCCAACAAGGCGCAGGTGCAAAGAATGAGAAGAGCAACGGAAACAGCCTGGATTTGCTGACGAGTGACTTGTGAGTGGGATTGACACATGCCTGGCTGCCGAAATGAGAAATCTTGCTGTCAAAGAGTCCGCTGATCTGATCGCTCGTGAGCAAGATTAACTTGGAACCATCAGCCACGATATTGCCCGCCTTGAGGAAAATCACGCGATCGATCTCCGGTGGGATTTCATGCAGGTGATGCGTGACCAGCAGCACGGTCTTGCCCTTGGCCATCTGGGCGCGCAACAGATCGAGATATTGAAAGCAAGCTTTGAGATCAAGACCGCTGGTTGGCTCATCAAACACAAGGACCGGGGGATCATGCACCAAGGCTCGCCCCAAGAGAAACCGCCGCTGCTCACCGGTGGACATATGTCCGAAGCGGCGTCCAGACAAGTCCATCACGCCCAACTCCTGCATCACCTCATAGGCTCTCGTCATTTGTGACTTGCTGAACTCTTGATAGGCATAGGTATCGTTGCTGGCGTAGAAGCCGGACAAGATCACGTTCACCCCCTCGGCACAGATCAAATAATCCCGCTGAAGATCGTGCGACACGATACCGATTTGTCTTCGCACATCCCACACATTCCACCGTTCCTCACCGAACAAAACCCACCGCGTCTCATCCTTCGGCATCGCGTGCACTTCACCGGATAACAACTTGAGCAGCGTGGATTTCCCTGCTCCGTTCGGACCCAGGATGGCCGCATGCTCACCCTCTCTAAGAGAAAATGAAAAATCCGTAAAGACGCAGGTCTCTCCTCGATAGACCGTGGCATGCTGGATCTCGACGATCGGCTTCGTCTTGGCTGATGAACGAGGCGATTCAGCAGGGACCAGCGCCGACCGATTGGCTGGTTTCCCACCTCGGCGTGCCTGCTCAAGGCCAGCTCGGGCTAACGCATCGACTCGTTCGTTCTCCGGATGCCCATTATGCCCCCTGACCCAATGCCATTCGAGCGTATGGCCGGCAGCCAATGCATCGAGCCGCCGCCACAAATCCTCATTTTTGACCGGATCTTTCCCGGCAGTCTTCCACCCTCGTTGTTTCCAGCTATGGATCCATTCGCTAATGCCTTTTTGCACATACTGCGAATCGGTGTAGACCCGCGCCTGCACCGACTGAGGGAACGACTGCAAGGCCTCGATCACGGCGAGCAACTCCATCCGGTTATTCGTCGTCGCCGACTCTCCACCAGAAAACTCCGTTTCGACATTCCCATCACGCACCAAGACGCCCCAGCCACCAGGCCCGGGATTCCCGCTACAGGCTCCATCGGTGTAGATTTCAACCATACGCTGTGTCCTCTGACTCAATCGTTTCGCCTTTGCGATTGTACTATGGACCCCTCCTCAGAACCAG
>JAMXAU010000124.1 GCA_024281365.1 Nitrospira sp. | reverse complement strand
GGTTATTGTGGCGATGGTGATTGGAGGTGATGTTTCGCCATCCGGTAACGGAGCGTATTGCGGGTCATCTTGAGGAGCCGACTGGCTTCTGAGACATTGCCTGAAGCCTTTTGGAGCGCTTCTTCGAGCAACCGCTTTTCCATCTCCTGAAACGATAGTCCGAAGGCTAACAACGATGGCCTGAGTTCAGGACCCTGGTCGTCGGCTGTCGGATGACTGTTCACGGATGCCGGGAGATGATGGGGTTGGATCACCTCTTCTTTACAGGTGATCGTGAGCCACTCGACCACATTGTGCAGTTCTCGGACATTACCGGGCCACGTGTGGCTTCTGAGGATCGAGAGTGCGGATGGAGCAATAGCCTTCACACGGCATCCCCGTTCCTTTCGGGCTCGCTCTAAGAAGATTAAGAGAATCGGCTCGATATCTTCAGGCCGTTCGCGGAGCGGGGGGATGCGGAGTTGATACACGTTCAATCGATAATAGAGATCGAGGCGGAAGCGACCCGACTTAATGTGGGCGAGCAGATCTTCGTTGGTTGCGGCGAGGATTCGGATATTGACCTTGTGGCTTTGGGTATCGCCGAGTGGATCCACGGTGCGGTGTTCCAGCACACGGAGTAGCTTGGCTTGAGCGGTCGGGCTCATTTCTCCGATCTCGTCAAGAAAAAGGGTGCCGCCCTCCGCCATTTGGAATCGTCCGGGTTTGGCACGCTTCGCGTCAGTAAATGCACCTGGCTCATAGCCGAACAACTCCGCTTCCAAAAGCTGTTCAGGAATTCCGGCGCAATTCAGAGCTACCAGCGGGCCACGGGCTCTGAGGCTTGAGGTATGGATGGCTTCTGCAAATAACTCCTTTCCGGTTCCACTTTCTCCTGTGATGAGGACGGTTGCATCGGTCACGGCCACTTCTCGGGCCAGATGCTTCATCAAGTTCATCTGCGGTGAGATGCTGACAATGGCGGCGAAGGGATCTTGGGGTGCAGTAGAAGTCACGGGAGGAGACTGTCTGATGATACCGTTGATCGCAGCCTGTAGATCAGCCGGGGAAACGGGTTTTGTCAGGTAATCCGCTGCACCAGCGCGCATGATGTCGACGGCGTCTTTAACGGAATGATGGTCTCCAATGACCAGTACAGGGGGGGCAGAAGGGAGCTGCCTGGCATATTCGAAGAGCGGCTCGAGAGTAGGGGGAGTCCCTTCGCTGATCACCAATAGAGGAGAAGTTTCAGACCAGCATGAGAGCCCCTCTGCGATGGTTGATGCTGATTGAATGCTGATCTGTGGTGCGGCAGCTTCCACAAGCTGTCTGAGTTGCGGATCCTTCGAGATGAGAAGTGCTATCTGAAGGTTCATCGGAGTGCGCGCCTCCTCTGGAACCATCAACAACTAGTATAGCCTACACCCCTTGCTAGGCAGAAAAAAAGGGGAAAGCACGCAGAGGATCAACGGATCTCGACGGAAGCGCTGTCACGCAGGAGTGCGTGTTAAGTAGAGGGCAGTGGTAAGATTCTGGAGGATGGGGGAATGCGTTGAGGCGATGAAAAACAGGAGCTGTAGGCCGACTCAGTCGACCTACAGCTCAAAATCCGCTCAGCCGTTAATCCTTATCCTTACAGAAGCTTCGCTCGTACGCAATGATCGTCCAGGCTTCTTCCTCGGTGATGACGTTACCCTTGAGCAGAGCAGGCATGCCTGTACCAGGGCTTCCGTTCTTTATGACCCAGAACAGTTCCCCGTCGTTCCGTTTTTTGTGAAATTTGCAATTCGTAAGGTTTCGTGGACCTGGTGTGAGCAGCATTCCCCCTGCACCATCACCCTCGCCGCTCTGACCGTGACAATTTGCGCAGGTACCCTTGCCTTCATAGAGGTCCTTGCCCTTGGCGAGGATGTCCGGGGTGACGGTGATCGGGCTCTTCAGTTTTCGTGCGTCTCCACGCTCAGCATCTGGAACACGCGGCTTCAGTGGGTCGGACTCGGGCCCAGACCAACCTACCGTACTCCATAGGGCAACGGCCATAAAACTACACAACGTCACAATCAAACGCTTCCCTCTCATGGTTCCTCCTTGGTGATTATCACTGCTATTCCTGTATTCCTGCCAGATGGCTGTTCGCCTCGCGTAGTAAGAGGCGAACGAAAATCGCTACATGATAACATGCCGATATCCTGAGTGGCAGTGCCCATATCTTGGAGAAATTGGCTAGATCTGAGATTGGAAGGATGTGGGTCTACCAGGCTGAGGACTGCGTCAGCCAGAACCGAGAGGTCCTGGCTGACGTGAAACACTACCGTATGACAATTGCAGCGTTGAGCGCTGTTAGTCGTTACTTCGCTTCGACAATGTCACTCTTCATCGGTCCAAGAATGGCCAGGAGCTCACCCTTTTCTTTTGCCGGCACGTTGAAGGTATCCAATGCACTCACCAGGTCCTCCACGAGAGCACCAAAAGCGGCGTCGGTGACCTTCATCCCCTTGTGCGTGGTCTTCATATCCCGACCGGAGTAGCTGCAAGGACCACCGGTCGCCATGCAAACCTGTTCAACCAAGAGCTTATTCAGCTTCTTGAGATCTGCGGTGGCAAAATAGCCATTAATCCGCTTGTCACCACCCACGTTGCCGATGAACTTGGTGACCACAGCTTGAATCGCGCCCTGTCCGCCGAGCCGCTCATAGAGCGATGCATCTGCGGCAAATNAACAGTTCCCCGTCGTTCCGTTTTTTGTGAAATTTGCAATTCGTAAGGTTTCGTGGACCTGGTGTGAGCAGCATTCCTCCCGCACCATCACCCTCGCCACTCTGACCGTGACAATTTGCGCAGGTGCCTTTGCCTTCATAGAGATCTTTGCCCTTGGCGAGAACGTCAGGGGTCACGGTGATCGGGCTCTTCATTTTTCTTGCTTCCCCACGCTCAGCATCTGGAACACGCGGCTTCAGGGGGTCGGACTCAGGGCCAGACCATCCTGCCGTACTCCATAGGGCAACGGCCATAAAACTACACAACGTCACAATCACACGCTTCCGGCTCATGATTCCTCCTTGGTGATACCACTGAACGTTACGGTTACTTGCTCGCGCCGCGTGGTAAGGGGCGAACGAAAATTGATACATCTTAACATGACAATGTCCTAAGTGGCAGTGCCCATAGCTCGGAGAAATTGGTTAGGGCGGAGATCGGAAGGATGTAGGTCTACCAGCTTGAGGACTGCATCAGCCAGGACCAGAAGGTCCTGGCTGACGGGAAACACCACCGTACGACCAGTGCAGTATTGAGCACTGTCAGTCGTTACTTGGCCTCGACAATATCGCTCTTCATCGGCCCAAGGATGGCCAGGAGCTCACCCTTTTCTTTTGCCGGCACGTTGAAGGTGTCCAATGCACTGACCAGGTCCTCAACCAGCGCGCCAAAAGCGGCGTCGGTGACCTTCATCCCCTTGTGCGTGGTCTTCATATCCCGACCGGAATAGCTGCAGGGTCCACCGGTTGCCATGCAGACCTGTTCAACCAAGAGCTTATTCAGTTTCTTGAGATCTGCGGTGGCAAAATAGCCGTTGATCCGCTTGTCACCACCCACGTTGCCGATGAACTTGGTGACCACGGCTTGAATTGCACCCTGTCCACCGAGCCGCTCATAGAGCGATGCCTCTGCGGCAAAGGACGTGGCGCTGCTCATCGTCCAAGCAGCCGCGACTGCTACGACCATACCCATAATCTTCTTACTCAACGACATATTATCTACTCCTTTGTATGAAATCCAATTGGCTGTTAATCCCGTACCTGTCTATTCCTCATCTCTTTACGGGTTCCAGGGAGTGTTGGGCATCAACTGACCCTTATAGTCCTTGGGATTCTGGTTGGCGATCACCACCGCAATTGCACCTCGCAGTGCGCCCGTCAAGGAGTGGGTCACCACTGGATAGGCCCCTGGGTTATCCACGATCATATCAAACGTGGCACCGCTGCCTGGACCAACCACATAGGTCTGGAGGCCCTTGAAGTTGTTCGCTGGGTTGCCGCTCTCATAGACATTGTCCCAGATTTCGGCAATCGGATGGAGTGCGGAGAACTCGTTCGGTCCGGCATTCACGAAATGGATCCGTACCCGTTCTCCAACCTTGACCTCCAATGGCTCTCCCCCTGGGAAGAACGGATGGTACTTGAAGATTCCGCCGTTGAAAATCGTATTGTCCCACTTCCGATCAAACATCGCCTGCACGTTGTCCCCGGGTTCTTCCAGAATTCGGATCTGACCAGAACGAATTCACGATCGGCCTTTGGCCAGGCATTGGGACATCCTTCGGATCCACCACTACGGCACCGAACATACCACGGGCGACGTGCTGGATCATTGGGCTGGCGCCAGCCAGAGTAAAACACACCAGGCTTCGCGACGAAAGGAAGACTCTGTGTGTCTCACCTGCTGAAACGGTCTTGTGGTAGTTCTTCAAGAAGTCGAGCTCGGCCGCATGAAAGTCCATGGAATGCGGGAAGGAGTTATTCTTGTCGCCGATCAGGGTGAAGTTCACCGTGTCCCCTTCGGTGACCCTCACGACCGGGCCCGGCATCTGTCCGTTGAACGTCCAGGCCTTGTACTTCGTCCCGTTCCCGTCAACGACGATTTCCGTTTCCATCGCGGTGAATGTGACTTCGTGGACTTTGGCGCCTGCAGACCCAGGCATGGTGATACATCCGCTGGCTCCCAGAAGGACAGCAAGTCCTAATGTAGCTGTGATCACACGAAACCTCTGCATAATTGCCTCCCTTTAGTTTGGTTTTATGGCACAGAAAGCGATGCAGCGAGCGAGCACGGTCAATTCCACCCCTCCCGCCCACTCGTTGAGCAGTCGCCGGGTCAACTATCTATCAAATTCTGATGGGAAAGTACAATAGAATAGCTTCTTCTGGCTGCTCTAAATTTCTCTATCCCAGGTGTGCCTGCCGTATCATCAACCTGAACCTTGGAACCGACAACTTCCTATTCGCACTACGCACGATGCGTGCCATAGGCATAACAGTACGGCATTGTGGCGTGTGTTCAAACTATCATTCTAAAAACCAGTCTTTTACCTCATTTGGTGAGACTGCCTTTTTGATGTATCGATTGTTGAGGGCAGAGGGGGGAAAAAGGGCTGGGTAGAATCCTAAAAGATACACCCTGTTCTCAATTCGATTCACGCCACAGCATTTTTGTGGTACCTAATCGACTGCCGGAATCCGACAGCTGGTCCATTCAGGGAAAAGGGGGCATCGATCTCAGGCTCCGATCAAGAAGGAGGCGATGATGGTTGGGGTTTATTGTGCTGTGCGATGGCGATGTTTCGTCGAAACCGATGGATTTTTGCCCGCCGAATTGGGCTTGTTGAAACAACGTGGTGAAGGTCTGTTCATCGAGTCGAGAAGCCCCATCTGAAACTCGGGGCGAGGGTGACGGGAGAGGGCTGAAATGTAGTCTCGTGGGTCGGTTCGGCGCGCAGGTTGAACCGGGCATACGTTCGAGGCAACCATTACAGCAACATTTGTTTTCCGATACCCTGCTGGAGGTCAGGGAAATCAGGCTGCCATCTCCACGTAGTTCAATAGTGAGATAGGAGATACATCGTGTGGCGTCAACCACATAGGGTTGCACAATCGCGTTCGTTGGACAGGCTTGCAGGCACAGCGTGCAGCTTCCGCACAGATCGGTAGCAGGCTCGTCTACCGACAGTTCCAAGGTGGTCAGCACTTCTCCAAGCAAAAGCCATGAGCCATGGTCGCGGACACGAGATTGGAGTGTTTTCAATCCAGCCCAGACCGGCCCGTTCCGCCGAGGCTTTCTCCATTATAGGGCCGGTGTCCACATAGGATCGCGTGTGCCTCTGGTACAAGGCTGGAAATGCGTGCTTCCAGTTGTTTGAGCTTGTTGCTCATCACCTTGTGGTAGTCCTTCCCCAGGCATACCGCGCGATGCGACCATGCCCGGGCTGTTCGTTCTTCGCACCAGCGGTTGGGAGGTAAGTTATGCCGACAGAGACTACCGATCGCAAACCAGGAAGGACTTGGCGGGGATCCGCACGTTTCTCCGGTGTCCGTTCCAGCCAGGCCATGGTTCCGTGGTGGTGCCCTTGCCGGAGCCACTCCGTCAGGCGGTCATAGAGACGCCGGAGAAATGGTGATCAAACCCGGATGAGGTTGTCCATCACCAGGACCGACTGCCTCTTGCTCATCAGAGACGGGCGTGACGACGGCATCAAAACCCAAGGCTCGCGCTTCTTGTTTCGATAACCTCAGTGAGAGACATGGAGGATAGGCGGACAGATTACCCGGAAGTACACATGAATCGAACGCTGAATTTGACCGAGCAATGGACAGACTGGCATTGGCTGCACGTACCGGTAATCTTGGTCTTCCAGTTGGTTTCCTTTTCATCGAATCGGCACTGGAGCCGGCCGCCTTCGAGATTGTCGTCCATGGTTGTGTAGTTCCCGGTATCATGGCCACCTGGCATCCTTCCGGGAACGGAACCTGACAAGGGCGTGCGGTTGATCTTTATCCATGGCGAAGCTGCAGGACAACTCGGCGGTGGCTCCTGCGTCCTCCATCTCTCAGTATGGGCGTTGGGAGAACTGACCAGCAGCATCAGGAGAACAGCAGAACGCGATAGGCAGCTGACGTCTCGATCTCACTGGTCCACGACGCGAGCCCACATTATTCATGACTGTTCGTCGCGAAATTGCCCAGCCGCGTTGTGAGACCGGCGCGAGGAGCCCGGAGGCCTTGAGGCGTCCTCGTGCAGGACGTCGAAAGGCCGAGGGGCGAGCCCGCCGAGCGCAGCGGCGTCGGAACAGCGGATGGGCGATTGTAGCAGAAGAGTGATGAGTAATGTGGGCTGACACAGTCCTTTGTCTTGCGGCCATGCGGAGGCACGCGTAGAATCACCACCAGCTTCGGTTCCTACTCAAGGGAGGCCCTATGCTGGCGACACGAATCACCCAAAAAGAAGGGATGTTTTATTTCATCGCCTACAAAGCCGGTGATTTGTTGGAAAAAGTTCGCTTCACGAGCCGGTACTATTTTGAAGGCGAGGAAATAGCGCAGACCAAGATCGCCGAACACGATGAGGTTCGCGCAATTCATTGCGGGGATTGAGCGGAATGAGAAAGGGTTTCAGCGGGTCTTGAATCGGCAGAAGATCAAGCAGATCGTCAATTTCTATGAGACCGTCGTGGCTCAACCGATGATTCCCGGTACGGTGCTGCTCTTTACCGATGAAACACTTCGTTTTCAAAAAGTTGACGGTTCGGAGTCGATCGGCCACCTCAGCGAGCCAAAAGGAAAGTACCTGGTCATTGATGGGCAACATCGCCTTGCCGGACTGCATTTTTTCCACGAGAAACATCCCGATCAGAGCCTGCAGGTCGAAGTGCCCTGTCTCTTGTTCGACGGGCGGAGCGCCGACTTTGCGACGGAGATGTTCGTCATCATCAACTCGACTCATACGCGCATCAACCGATCACATCTGGTCGATCTGTATGAGAAGGTGTCGTGGGAGAGTCCGGAAAAGAAGTTCGCGGCGAAAGTCGTCAATCTGCTCTACAGCGAGTTTGACTCGCCGCTCCAATACAAAATCAACCGCCTTGGAGGACGGAGTAAGCAGGAGAAATGGATTCTTCAGTCCGAGGTGTTCAACGAACTATTAAAAGTGGTGACAGCCCATAAGCGCTGGATCGAGTCTCATTTGGACATGAAAGCTGATCGGTGCTATGCGTTGGTGCGGGACTACCTCAAGGGCGTCAAAGATGTGATGGGTGAGATCTGGGGCCAGAATGAGCGCTACATGCTCACACGCGACGTCTCTCTCAAGGCGTTGATCCGGGTGCTGGACGACCTGATTGTGGATCGTAAACTCATCAGCGCATGGGAGGAACAACGGTCACACCAACCGTTTGCTGACCTGGTGAAGCCTTGGGCCACGCTTGTAAAGGATTTCCGGGCCGATGGTTTTTACGAACGGTTCCCAGCCAAAGGTCAACTTGAACGGGTTCGCAAGATTCATCAACGGCTGTTGGATGCGATTGTGGGATAGACAAACAGCCTGCCCCTTGGTCCTGCTCGCCGGTGGTGCGTTCGGCCTGCTCCTCTTCATTGTGACCGATGGATGGGGATGGCTGCGGCACC
>JAMXAU010000123.1 GCA_024281365.1 Nitrospira sp. | reverse complement strand
ACGATGGGCATACAGCATCGCTCTTTCCTGGGACATCTGCCTTGCAGGAGACAAAGAAGATTGTCACCGTTGGCCAAGCCCCCACGGGGATCCGATCCCGCCTGACGTTGACCCTAGGTGTGTTGAATCAGGCAGCTATGGTACTGTTCCTCGTGACCGGCAAGGGGAAAGCCGACATGATCCGTCGGATTCTCGAACCGGCATCGGAAGCGGATCGGTCTCTGCCCGCTGCTAAGATCACTCCCGAGTCCGGACAGCTTGTCTGGATGCTGGACCAAGCGGCTGCAGCAGGGCTGACAAGGCAACGGCCACAGTAAGGAGACGTATGATTCTCGCGGGAGATATTGGGGGAACAAAAACCAACCTTGCGCTCTATGAGTGGACGAACGAGCGTGTGGACCCGATTCGCCTGGAGAGTTTTCACAGTGCCGACTATACCTCACTGGAGGACATCCTGTCGGAATTCCTTACCCCACCGGCACCACCAGTGGCAGTGGGCCCGGGCGAATCCAATGTCAGTGAGAAACAAGGGCTACAGACCACTTCAGAGGCGAAGGTCACAGCCGCGTGCTTCGGGATTGCGGGACCGGTCATCGACAACCATTGCGAGACGACCAACCTCCCCTGGGTCGTGGATGGACTCACGATCGCAGATCGATTTGCAGTTCCTCGCGTGCAGTTGCTCAACGATCTGGAAGCCACGGCGTATGGCATTCTGTCGCTGCGTCCTGATGAATTGGAAGTATTGAATGACGGGAATCCACCTAAAAAACGACAAGCGCTTGCCCTGATTGCGGCTGGGACAGGATTGGGCGAGGCCATTCTGTTTTGGGACGGCAAATCATATCGCCCTATGCCGTCAGAAGGAGGACATGCGGATTTTGGGCCGAACAATGATCAGGAAATCGAGCTTCTTCGGTATCTGCGGAGCCAATATCTTCATGTCAGCTATGAGCGAATTTTGTCCGGGCCGGGGCTCCACGCGATTTATGAGTTCTTGCGTGATACGAAGAAGAATGAGCCGACATGGCTCATGGAAAAAATTAAGGCCGGTAATCCAGCAGCGGAAATTGCCCAAGCCGGTCTCCAAGGTCAAGCGGAAATTGCCACGCAGGCATTGGAACTCTTTGCGTCAATTTATGGGGCAGAATCCGGAAACCTTGCCTTGAAGGCGCTCTCACTGGATGGGGTGTATGTGGGGGGTGGGATTGCGCCGAAACTCATTGCAAAACTCAGAGACGGGACCTTTATGAAAGGATTTCTGAACAAAGGCCGTTATAAAAAAATGCTCAGTAAGATGCCAGTCAAAGTGATCATGAATCAGCAAACGGCTCTGCTGGGTGCAGCGTCCGTAGCCAGTGCTCTGTCGCTCAAGCCAGCATCATGATCTCAGACGACCTCGACCAACTCAAAAAATCGGCTGCAACCGAGGCAGCGCAATTCATCCGCAACGGGATGGTGGTTGGACTCGGAACCGGCTCCACGGCCAAACATATGATCAGAGCCTTGGGGGAGAAGGTTCGGGCTGGTATGAACCTGAGAGGGATTCCGACGTCTCAAGAAACCGCGGCGCTGGCCAAACAAGCCGGTATCCCCTCCTCGAAGCGGACAACCGATGGGAGATTGACGTTGCCATTGACGGGGCCGATCAGGTGGATCCACAGTTCAATCTCATCAAGGGCGGCGGCAGCACTCTATTAAAAGAAAAAATCGTGGCCCTCTCAGCCAAAACAATTCTCATAGTAGTCGTGGACCACACAAAACAGGTCCCAATCCTGGCGGGATCTTTCCCTGCCAATCGAAGTCATTCCCTTCGGTCGGGGAAGTACCACAAGAGAGAATCGAATCGCTCACCAAGAGCCGAGTTGTCTTGCGCGAGCGGAACGGAGGTCCATTCTCACCGAAGCCGGCCACTTCATTGTCGATGTCCATCTCGATCGGATCACCCAGCCAGGCGAACTCGAAACGGCGCTCAATTTGATCCCTGGCGTCGTCGAAACAGGTCTCTTTGTCGGGCGGACGGATGTGCTGATCATCGGCACACCCCAAGGTGTTCGCACGGTGCATGCGCCTAGGAAGTAGCCTGTCGCTCAGCCGGCGTAAACTTTCTTCTGATTCTCCGTCGATACACTCGCTTCCTTCTGACCATCCCGATAGCGTATACATTTCCTCCAGCAGCAATAACCAATGTCACAGAACAAGGACTGGACTCGAAGGTGAAGACATCATGCCTGATGAGACGCTCACGATCAACCCTATCGACTGCCGCGCCATGTAGTTCCGACTCGTAAGCTTTCCGGCTCGAACGGATCTCACAACAGCGACGTTTACTGGCCAGGTGACGATCGCCTTCACGGTACACCAGACAACACAAACGATTATCTTGAACGCTGTCGATCTCGTCGTTGATACCGCGCAGCTTGAAGGACAGGATGGGCATCGAATTTGAAGCGACCACCGAATTGGACCATTCTCTCCAACGGGCCACACTCTCACTTGGAAGGCCAATGTCACCAGGTGCCTGGAAGCTCTACCTCTTGTTCCACGGGAAACTGAATGACCAGCTCCGTGGGGGATATTATCAGTACCTACAAGGACCAGTCAGGAACAGCGAGACGTTGGCCGTCACGCAGTTCGAGGCGACCGATGCGCGTCGGGCCTTTCCTTGTTGGGATGAGCCTGATTTCAAAGCCGTCTTTGCCACAACGTTGGTCGTCGCCCCACAGCTCACGGCTGTGTCGAATACTACGGTCGTTTCCGAGTCGATGGAGAACAACAAGAGGGTCGTCCGATTTGCCGAAAGTATTACCATGTCGACGTACCTTGTTGCCTTCATCGTAGGACGACTTGAAGCGACGAAGCTTGTTTATGTTGGGAAGACGCCGCTTCGACTCTGGACGATTCCTGGCAAGCAGTCACTTACCCATTCGGGCAAGATATCGCGGTAGCGTCGCTCAAGTTTTTTGAAGACTACTACGGTATCTCCTACCCCAGGAGATAAGCTGGATCTTCTCGCAATTCCGGACTTTGCATCAGGGGCCATGGAAAACCTCGGCGCGATTACGTTTCGGGAAACTGCGCTGCTTGTGGATCAACGTACGGGAACACATGCCGAGCTTGAACGAGTGGCCGATGTGGTGGCCCATGAGAACGCCCACATGTGGTTCGGCGATCTTGTCACCATGTCTTGGTGGAACGGGCTGTGGCTCAATGAAGCCTTTGCGACCTTCATGGAAATGCTGGCGGTCGATGATTGGAAGCCAGAATGGAAGCGATGGGAGAGTTTCAGCGTTGCACGAGCCGCCGCGTTCTCAGTCGACGGGTTGGTGAGTACGAGACCGATCGAGTACCCAGTGCGTGCCCCTAAGGATGCAGATGCGATGTTTGACATCTTGACATATGAAAAAGGGGCATCGGTCCTTCGGATGTTGGAGCAGCATATCGGACCCACTGTGTTTCGTGACGGGGTGCGACAGTATCTCCGCACCCATGCCTATGGCAATGCCGATACGAAGGATCTGTGGACGTCGCTGGGCGCGGTGGCTCATCAACCGGTTCCTGAGCTGATGGACGGGTGGATCTTTCAGCCAGGTTTCCCATTAGTGACGGCGGAAGTGCAGGGGAGTCAACTGAGGCTCTCGCAACAACGATTCACCTATCTATCGCAGGAGTCGACCACTCAACAACTCTGGCAGATCCCGATTCAGATTCGTTTCTCTATCAGAGGTCGTACGGAACATCACAAACTGCTGTTAACGGAACGGGAAACAAGTATCGACCTCCCGGCTGGCGTCACTTCAATTTTTGTCAACGAAGGGGGACATGGTTTTTATCGCGTCCGCCACCAAGGGGTACTGCTGCAGCAACTCCTTGATCAAGGGCTTAAGCGTTTGGCAGTCATTGAACGATTTGCCCTCGTCAGTGACGCCTGGGCCACTACCATTGCCGGGATGACGCCACTGCCGGAGTACCTCCGGCTCACCCACCACCTTTAAAAAGTGAACGAGACAAAGGATGTTCTGGGCGGTATTGCTGGGACTCCTTTTGATTTTCGAACCGAATGATTTCGCCGGGCGATCGACCCGCACTCGAAGCGTTTGTGTGCGGCTGTAACAGGCAGGCGGTAGACGAGCTTAGGATGGACCCTCAGGGTCTTGGCGAATCGGATCTTGTTCGACAATTGCGTGGCGATCTCCTCGGTGCTCTTCGAAGCAGGGCAATGACGCGGCAACGCAGCACGAGGCAGCAGATCGGTATCAGCACTATCGCAAGGACCGGTTAACCCGTCGATTCCAATATTGTGCCAGCGCTCGTCGCCATCCTGGCCCATACGGGAGACGAGGCACGCTACGATGAATTCTAGCGCTATCGAACGGCCACCACTCCACAAGAGGAACGCCGGTATCTGTTCTCATTGGCAGTATTTCGCCTGCCATCCGCAGCTACGCGCACATTGGAGAAGACGATCAACGGAGAGATCCGCACCCAAGATGCGCCCTTCATCGTCGGAGCATTGATGTCGAATGTGTATAGCCGTGAACAAGCCTGGGATTTTGTAAAGGCCAATTGGGATCAGATGGACCGACTTTTTCCGAAACAAGGCCTCAGAAGGATGTGTGGCGGCATCGTCGGTTTGGCAACTCCGGAGCTTGAGAAAGACGTGCGCAGCTTCTTTACCTCTCGCAAGGTCGACCTGGGTGGAAAAACGCTGGAGCAATACTTGGAGCAACTTCGTGTGGCCGTCTCGTTCCGTGAACGGGATGGTGCCACACTGCGGGCGTCTCTTCGGCGTCAACAATCAGGAGTCTCATCATGATCAAGCATATCGCGTTTACCATGTATCCCATGACCGATATGGCGCGAGCCCGTCGGTTTTATGAAGACCACTCTCGGTTTCCGGTTAACGCGGCGCTAGGCGAGTGAAGTCCAGTGAGGTGAATGCGATCTGAGAGGGGAACCTTTTCCCTCACGGACCTAAGCAAGGAGGGGCATCTAGCGCCGAAACCGGAGGAAGTATCGCCATCGAAGTCCAGAATGTCGATCAGATGGTGGAAGAATTACGCGAAGGGCGTGCGCGTAAAGCTCGAGCTGCTCTCGACACCAGTGTGTCGCCTCGCAGTCATTCTCGACTCCGAAGGTAACGCGGTTAGGCTGCATCAGGTGACGCAAGTCTGGTAGGGTCTTCGGCAGGGTGCACATACAGACGAGGAGGTGTTGATTCACGTAGAGCGAATATGTGACCAGTGGTCTGTTACCTGCTATCACTCATGGCGCAGGACGGCCAGCGGAGGTTGTCCTAGGATTCTGTAGGTACTGAAAAATCCGACCAGCACGGTCAGCATGACGGTCGCGGTACAGCCCGATGCCAGAACGCCTGGTTGAAGGCTCCAAGAAAGATCGAACACCGTCTCAAGGACTGCCCAGGAGAGAACACTCGCCAGTACCGTCCCCAATAGCCCACCCAATGCACCCAGTAGGGCATATTCAACGGCAAACGACTGGGCAATCACCGTTCTGGTCGCTCCCAAGGCTTTGAGAATGACCGATTCATACAAGCGTCGATAGCGAGTCGCCGCCAATGCTGCCGCCATCACGAAGCAACCGGACAGGACACAGAACAGGGCCACTGCGCGAATGGCCAAAGAGAGTCGATCGAGCACCCGCGCGAAACTGTCGAGCATGTCGCCCATGTTAATTGCGGTCACGTTCGGAAAGGTTGTGACTACCGCCTGCTGTAGGGCGACCTCTTCGGAGGGTGATACATGGACTGTAGCCACATAGGTATGTGGGGCTCCATCCAGGGATCCAGGGGAAAAGATCATGTAGAAATTCGTCGAGAAGTTTCCCCACTCCACCTTGCGGATGCTCCCGACCTCTCCCGTCACAGGGACCCCTTGGATATCCACCTCCATCGTATCCCCAACCGTGAGACCGAGTTGTGCGGCGGCCTCTTCCTCGATTGAAATCAGCGGCTTGGTGAAGCTCTGGCCAGGTTTCCACCACTCGCCCGCGACAACCTGGTTATCTTTCGGAAGCTCCTGCAGGAACGTCAGGACGTACTCGCGTGTGAGGTACCATTTTTTTCGCTGTTCCTTTTTGGCCTCAGACTTTTCTTTCTGTTCTTCAGCCTCGGATAACGCTTCGAGCTTGATGGGTTGGCCCTTGATTGAGGCGAGCCGTGATCGAACCAGTGGTGTCAAGCGAGGAGCCGGGTCGTTGGTCTGTTGATGCATCAGACGAAGAAACTCTTCGGTCTGATCGGGCTGAATATCGATGAAAAAAAATGTGGGCGCATCGGTGGGCCGGTTCTCGCCGACCTGCGCGAGGAGTGACCGTTCGACCAGTGACACGGTCGTGACGACCATCACTCCGATCCCGATGGCAATGGTGATGCTGACCGCTTGGCTTCCGGGTCTCAGCACATTCCCCAGCGCTTGGCGAAAAATGAGCAGGTCTGGCCTGGGCCATCTCGTGAGGGCACGGAGCAGGACGCGGGCTGCAAGCCCCAATAGCAATACAGCGCCAGTCAAGGCTGCGATGAAAATCGCTCCCACTCTCCATGAACCAGCTTGCCACATTGACAAGAGCGCCAGGCCAAGCCCGATCCCGATCGACGTGATGGCTTTCCCTCGATCAACCTCTCGCCAGGTGTTCCACCATCGGCGCGTGTTCTGACTTGTCGTTGGAACCATGGAGACGATCTCACGTCGAAAAATTCGAGCCGGCTTCACTTCACGAATAGTCAACAGAGGCCACAAGGTGAACAGCAGTGTGGACAACAGGCCTAAGGCCAACCCCTTCACCAAAGGCACAAGTGAAATGCTCATGCCCCCTTCGGCCAATCCCAGTTGATCCAGGAGATCCGAGGCCATCAAGGCAGCAATCATCCATGGAAGCCCTTGCTGGAGTAAGATTCCAATGGCCAGACCGATCAGACTACCGGCGAGACCGAGCATCATGGCCTGAAGGGCATAGGTGCGGATGATCGTCGGAGAATCAGCCCCGATCGTCTTGAGGACGGCAATGGTCGTCAGCTTTTCTCGGACAAAGGCGTGCACGGAGGTTGCTACGCCCAACCCGCCGATGAACAACGCGGTCAGCCCAATCAGGCCAAGATAGCGGGTCAGCTGATCCAAGAATTGTTTCAGTTGCGGTTGGGCGTCCTTATAGCCCGACACGCGGGCGGCATCCGATTCCAGCCGCCCCCGTAGTTCATACAGAAGCGGATCGGCGGAAAGATCGGACGGGATCTTGACCAGATATCGCTCGCGTATGCGACTGCCCACCTTTACCAGCTCAGCTGCATGAAGACCTTCTCGAGACATCAACACTCGGGGGCCGAGGCTGAAGGCATTAGCCATACGATCCGGTTCAGTTCTGACCATCGCAGCGATCCCGAAGAATCCTTGACCAATCTTGAGACAGTCTCCAATCCGGAGCCCCATCTTGATCAAGAGCGACTCCTGGACGACCACACCAAAAGTGGCTCGGTCCTGACATCGGCCTGATTGTTGACCGAGAAGCTCCGCCAGGTTGCTTTGGGGTTCCAAGCGAACCGCGCCATAGAGCGGATATTCTGGCTCCACAGCCTTGAGTTCCACAATTTGTGTCGGCTGCCCGCTTGTGGAGGAGTCGGTCCTGGCTACCATCGCGATCAGCTCACTTACATGTGTGAGCGATATCCCGCGTGGACTCAATGACTCCAAAATCGCCTGCCCTTGAGGACTGATGGGGCGAGACAGTCGGATCTCAAGGTCGCCCCCCAGGAGGCCTCGCGCTTCCTTGTTAACGGTCTTCTCCACTTCCGCTCCGAAGAGCGACACACCGGTCAACGCACCGACGCCAATGGCGATGCAAACTAAGAAATAGACAAAGTGCCGCCAAGCCGAGCGTGTCTCACGCCATGCCATGTTGAACGTGAAGGGAGTCATGAGCGGAATCTTGAGGAGAGCTCAGAGGTTGGATGCTCGGCAGTGTACCTTGGATTATTGTTGAACGTGTCGTGAGCGGGCCTATCGGTGGCCTCGCCAGACGACGGTAAGGTATCGGACTCCACACGTCCATCGCGAAGAGCCAGCACCCGTTGCATCGATGTTGCGAGTGCGACATCGTGGGTCACGAGGACCAAGGTCGTACCATGATCGCGGTGCAGCGACAGCAGCAATTCAATGACCTGTGCCCCGGTGGCACTATCAAGATTACCCGTCGGCTCATCGGCCAGGAGGATCGGTGGTCGACAGGCAAAGGCCCGTGCGACTGCGACACGTTGTTGTTCTCCTCCCGATAACTGGACCGGATAGTGCCCCATGCGGTCGGATAATCCGACGGAGGAGAGCAACTCTGCTGCCCGTTCTCCGGCTCGTTTCTCCCCGTTCAATTCCAAGGGCACCGCGACATTCTCAACGGCCGTGAGGGTAGGGATCAGGTGAAACGATTGGAAAATGTACCCAATTTTTTCACGCCGAAATTGTGCCATTCGGCTCTCGGTCATGGTCGTGATGTCGGTTCCATCCAGAGTAATCGCGCCGGACGTCGGTTGGTCGAGCCCGGCCATCAGGCCCAATAGCGTCGACTTCCCACTCCCGGACGGTCCCACAATAGCCACCGACTGTTGAGCTGGAATGATAAAACTAATGCGATCGAGAATCGTGACAGACTGCCCCGCTGCGGCCAAGACCATCGAAACCTGTTGTACTGAAATCATACCAACCGTGTGTTTCTTCAGAGGAGAGAACCCTCAAATTGATAGTATACTGTCTGGGATGTAGGTGCGAGTGATGAGTACGTTATGCCGCTCCGTAGGATTCTTGTTCTAATTGTGTTCGCCATCGTCACCGTGCCCTGGTACCTTACACCAGGAGGGGCTTCTTCCTCCACGCCGGATACCAGACCGCGTATCGTGGCGTTTGGAGACAGTCTGACGGCGGGACTTGGGGTACCAGCCGAAGAATCGTATCCGGCTCAATTACAACGGAGCCTTGA
>JAMXAU010000122.1 GCA_024281365.1 Nitrospira sp. | reverse complement strand
AGTTTTCTGTCCTTTGGGCCGAAAAAGTACAGCACTGGTTTGTCGAAATGTCTGCAGTATCAGGAAGTTGGGAGATGGGACAGGCTGTGACACTATTCGACGCTTTTTCATGAGTTCTCTCACGTTGATGGGTCTTCGACGAGGAAACACGCAGGTACGGGGCTCGGTCTGGCGATCTCCAAACGACTTGTCGAGATGATGCAGGGATCGATCGGGAGGAGTCGGCACCGGGAACCGGTTCGCGATTTTGGTTTACGGTGCAGTTTCATGAAAAGGGACTAGACGGCCCGGTAACGGATCATGATTCCGGCACTGGGCAAATTGTTGCGGAGAACAGTACGCAAAGGAGACTGTGAAATGGAAGTCCATACGCTTGGGTTCGATCAGAAGACACGCTGGTCGGTCAGCCATCGACCAAGGATTAATTCGTCTCGAACACTCGTAGTGCTGTTTGGGTCTTCAAGTCTTCTCGATGCCGCTGGCCCGATCGAAGAATTGCTCCACGACTATCCGGGCTCGCTCGCCATCGGCTGCTCAACGGCAGGGGAAATTCTGGGAACGCAAATTTGCGACGAGAGTGTGAGCGCGGCGCTCGTCAGATTTGATCACACTGATATTCGGATGGCCAGTGCTCCGGTACAGTCAGCGGAAGATTCGTTTGCCGCTGGACAGGAGGTCGCACGGCAGTTGAACGATGCGCGACTCAGGGGCATCTTTGTCCTTTCCGATGGGCTCCAGGTGAACGGGAGCGAGCTGGTGCGGGGGCTCAACTCTCAGGTCTCAGCATCGGTGGTTGTCACGGGAGGTTTGGCTGGGGATGGAGATCGCTTTCGTCGGACGTGGGTGTTGCATGGCAGGCGTCCTCAGGCCGGTTTTGTGACGGCGGTTGGGTTCTACGGTGACCACATCCGAATTGGACATGGATCAAAAGGAGGCTGGGATCGATTTGGGCCGGAGCGCCGGGTCACCAAGTCGAAGGGAAATGTGCTCTATGAGCTTGATGGCCGCCCTGCACTCGAACTGTACAAGGAATACCTTGGTGATCGAGCCGCTGGGCTACCCGCAACCGGCCTCTTATTTCCGCTCGCACTGCGCGCCAACGTATCGGATCCCAAGAGCCTGGTTAGGACCATTTTGGCCGTGAATGAACGGGACCAGTCGCTCACCTTCGCGGGCGACATTCAAGAAGGAACGCTGGCTCAGCTCATGAAGGCAAATTTCGACCGATTGGTTCAAGGCGCTTCGGAGGCCGCCACATCAACGAAACTGTCGGCCAACGGATGTTCCAGTACCCTCGCGGTTGCGATTAGCTGTGTCGGACGGCGGCTGGTTCTCGGGGAGCGGACCGAGGAGGAAACCGAGGCCACATTGGATGTGCTTCCTCCCGGGACACAACAGATCGGATTTTATTCCTACGGCGAGATTTCCCCCTATGCCACAGGAACCTGTGATCTGCATAACCAGACGATGACCCTGACGACGTTGAGCGAGGCTGCCTGATTACCATGCATCCCTTACTGGCCCGACAACTGAAACGCTTGGGGCTCGATGAGGGGCATCCTCCATCTCCGGTGGTATGGGAGGAGCTGCTGAAGAGGATCGATCGGAGTTATGTTGAAGCCGACCAGGGCCATGCGCTCTTGGAGCGGTCGTTGGCTCTTTCCTCCGCAGAAATGCAGGAGCTGTATGCTCAGCTCAAGCAGAACAGCGAAACGCAACTCGAGCAGGAGCGGAATACACTCCGGACGGTCCTGCATTCACTGGGTGATGGACTCTGCGTCGTGGATGCGGAGTGGAAGATTCAGATGGTCAATCCTCATGCTGAACTCTTGTTCGGGGAGAGCGGTCATATGCTCATGGGTCGTTCCGTGTATCGGATGATTTCACCAGGCCCCGAAGAATACCGATCCGAATGTCTCATTACCGACTCGACATTTCCTTCACTGGCGTCTGGTGAACCCTATCGAACGGATGATGGGGTACTGTTAACCAAGAACGGCGAACTGCTGCCCATTGCCCTGGTCGTGACCCCTCTGCTGTCGACGGGCAAGGCAATCGGCGCGGTTCTGGTGCTCAGAGACATCTCGCATCAGAAGCGGGTTGAACAGGAACGTCAACAGACTGAGGGCTTACTTCGGCGCATTAAGACCGGCTTGTCTGAACTGGCAGAAAGTCCGGAGATCTATAATGGGAACCTTGAGCAGGCCTTTCAAACCATCACGCGAGTGGCGGCGGTCTTTCTGTGTGTTGAGCGGGTCAGCATTTGGTTTTTTACGGAGAATCGTTCCACAATTCAATGTGCCAAGCTCTATCAATTCACCACCCAGGAATACTCGAAAGGCACTGTCCTGGCCGCAACGACGTATCCACGATACTTCAGAGAGCTGGAGGCGGAACAACCTGTGGTGGCGGACGATGCTCAGCACGATCCAAAGACGGCCGAGTTCACCGCAAGCTATTTAGCGCCTCTGGGGATTACCTCGATGCTTGATGTGCCGATCCGTTCCGGCGGTCAGATGGTGGGGGTGATCTGTCACGAGCACATTGGTCCCATACGATGTTGGACGTTGGAAGAGCAACATTTTGCCGTGTCGGTGGCCAACACGCTTACGTTGGCGCTTGAGGCGGCTGACCGGAAAAAGATTGAGCAGGCTCTGCGGACGAGCGAAGGACGCCTCACCACGACGGTCCAGAGCACGAATATTGGCATTTGGGACTGGGATTTGGCCACCAATGACGTCTACCTCTCTGCCGAGTGGAAACGGCAACTCGGCTATGACGACCATGAGTTGGTTGGTTCATTCGAGGAGTGGAAAAGCCTGCTACATCCAGAGGACCGAGATAATATTTGGAGGATCATCGAGGGCCATTTGGTTGAGCAGGCTGGTGAATTTGAGCTCGAGTATCGTCTTCGCCACAAGGGATGGCTCCTTCCGCTGGATTCTTACCCGTGGCACGCCAATCAAAATGTAGGCGAACTATCGGCCAGAATGGTCGGTATTAATATCGATGTGACTGATCGGAAGTTGGTTGAAGAAACACTCCGTCAGGCCAAGGAGGCAGCGGAAGCAGCAAGTCAAGCCAAGAGCCAATTCCTCGCCAACATGAGTCACGAGATTCGGACACCGATGAACGGTGTACTCGGTCTGGCGGAGTTGTTGCTTCGCTATCCGCTCAATGAGAAAGAGCGTCAGTTGACTCAATCGATTCACCGATCCGGATCCGTGCTCCTTGCAATCATTAACGACATTCTCGACTTCTCAAAAATCGAGGCGGGGAAATTACAATTGGAGGCGATCCCCTTTGAGGTGCGACGGACCTTTGAGGAAGCCCTTGCGGTGTCTTCCCCTACTGCAGAACAGAAAGGGCTGAGACTATCATGTCACGTCGACCCGCACATTCCGTCTGCCCTGATCGGTGATCCGACAAGGCTGAGACAGATCATCGTCAATCTGGTCAGCAATGCGGTGAAATTCACTGAGCAGGGTACGGTCACCGTCAGTGCGGAGCTGACCGGGACAAGAGAAGGGCGATCTGGGTTGTCCGTCAGCGTGTCCGATACAGGTATTGGGATTTCCCTTGAGGCGCAGTCAAATATCTTCGATGCCTTCTCCCAGGCAGATGGGTCTACGACAAGGAAGTACGGTGGAACAGGGTTAGGCCTGGCCATTGTCAAGCAACTGGTGGCCCTCATGGGTGGGACGATTGAGCTCCAGAGTCGCCCGGGCGAAGGGACCTGTGTTCGATTCACGGTCTACTGTAAGCCCGCTGCAATGCAGACTCAGAGGCCGCCAGAATTGTTCGCCGTGTCCGCCAAGCGCGGTGAAACCGTCAGTGATCAGCGTCCTATAAGGACGGGTGAGGTTCGTATTCTCCTGGTGGAGGATAATCCCGTGAACCGCGAAGTGGCTTGCGGCATGTTGGAAGTACTCAATTGTCGCATCGACACGGCGGAAAATGGCCGAGAAGCCCTTGATGCAATAGCCAAGACCGACTATGCACTCGTCTTTATGGATTGTCAGATGCCGGAAATGGATGGATTGACGGCGACCAAACTGATCAGAGCTCGTGAAGCGGAACGTGCCGGACAGGCTGAAGACGAGGCAGAGGCCCCCCCGACCCGACTGCCGATCGTGGCGTTGACGGCGCATGCGATGCAGGGTGACAGAGAGCAGTGTCTCTCCGTCGGCATGGACGACCACCTTAGCAAACCGTTTACCCTCGTGCAGCTTGAGCACATGCTTGCTCGTTGGCTTCCCAACTGGCCCGGGAGTGATGTCAGCCAGCAGGCGATTTCATCCGGTTCCATCGGGAAGGAGAGGGTGGGTGATTTGCAGGAGGATCCACGTCGCGTATCAGAGCCGGTAGGGCCACCCACTGGATCGATTATTGATCAAACCGCGCTGGCCGGGATTCGCGCACTTCAACGTTCAGGACAGCCTGATATTGTTGTGCGTGTCGTGACGTCGTATCTCGACACATCGCCGGACATTGTAGCCCGAATACGTTCAGCCGCACGGTCACAGGATGCGGCGGAGCTGCGTGCTGCGGCGCATCGCCTCAAATCGAGCAGTGCTCAGCTTGGGGCCATGGCGGTTTCCGCTGATTGTCGAGAATTGGAGCAGATGGGGGAGCGCCAGGATTTTAGGCATGTCGATGAGGTCGTAACCAGGCTGGAGCAGCATTATGCGGCGGCTTGTGTTGCGCTTCGAGGCGAAGTGACCAAAGGAAGAACTGCGGCATGACCACCGAACGACGCCCGACAGTTCTGGTGATCGACGATGATACCATTGCCCGCATGCTTGCACGCGAGGCGCTGGAACAGTCCGGCTGGTTGGTTGAAGAGGCAGAGAACGGACGTCTCGGAGTTGAGGCGTTTGTCCGCCATCATCCTGATCTGGTGCTTCTGGATATCATGATGCCGGAGATGGATGGGTTTGCCGTCTGCGCGGAGGTGAGGCGGTTGCCCAATGGAAGGCATACGCCGGTGCTCATGATGACCGGGCTGGAGGACTATCAATCGATTACGCAGGCCTACGATGTCGGAGCTACTGATTTTATCGTCAAGCCGATCAATGGGCCGTTGCTCGGCCATCGGGTCCGGTACATGTTGAGGGCCGGCCACGCCATGCGCGAGTTGCGTGACAGCCAGGAGAAGCTGGTTCAGGCTCGCGACGCCGCACTGGAAGGAGCGCGGTTGAAATCCGAGTTCTTGGCCACCATTAGTCATGAGATCCGGACACCGATGAACGGCATCATCGGGATGGATGACTTGCTGCTCGACACTGAGCTGACACCGGAGCAGCGAGACTGTGCGGAAACGATCAAGGCTTCTGCCATGGCATTGCTGGAAATCGTCAACGACATTTTGGATTTCTCCAAGTTGGAGTCGGGACGTGTGACGCTGAGCCAAGAAGAGTTTGAGATCCACGGGATGGTGCAGGACTATCTGACGCCGTTCCGAGCGCGCGCAGAGGAGAAACACGTCCTGCTTCGGCATGACATCGCGTCTACCGTTCCGGCCAGGCTCTGGGGTGATCGGGTGCGCCTAGGTCGTCTGTTGTCTGTGCTTCTCAACAACGCGCTCAAGTTCACGGAGCGAGGTGAGATCTCACTACAGGTAGGTCTCACTCCACAGGTACCTACGGGTATGGAGTCCACATCTCCAGATAGGGCAAGCTGGATACGGTTTACTGTCACTGACACAGGAATTGGTATTGGTAAGGCCGATGCAGGTCGATTGTTCCAGCCCTTTGTCCAGGCAGATGGATCCTACCGAAGGAAATATGGAGGGATGGGACTGGGATTGGCCCTTGCGAAGCAGCTTGTGGAAGTGATGGGTGGAAGAATCGAATTCGAGAGTGAGCTCGGGAGAGGAAGCCACTTCTGGTTCGACCTTCCGTGTACCGCGGCAAACCCGAGCCCTCCACCGGTCGTGAGACAGCGGAATGCACTCATGTATGTGAAGGAAGCGGTCAGTCAGGCGATTGTCAGCAGAACCTTAGAAAAGCTCGGCTACCACGTCGTGAGCTCTGTGAACCTGGCCGGTCTGGATCAGGTTGGTCCGGAACGCTCTCCCGAAGTATTGGTGGCGGAGTTCAGTCTGTTGACCTCGGAGGCAGAGCGTATTCAGGTACAACGGCTGAAAGAACGGTTTCCCCAGCTACGAATTCTTTGCTTGGCTGATGACACACCCTGCAGCGAGATGCCATGCGAATTTCCCCTCCACGTTGATGGCTATCTCAATAAACCGCTTACTGTTGAGGTCATCAAGGCCGCAGCGGGAATCGAGGC
>JAMXAU010000121.1 GCA_024281365.1 Nitrospira sp. | reverse complement strand
GTGTACTTCGGGGATTTGACGGCAGTCATCGCCCCGCAGGCGTTGCGCGGTGGAGCGCAAGTGATGGTGGGGGTCTACCTCCCGTATAATCGAATTTTCATCATCATCCTGTCGATTGTGTGCGTGCTGGGGATTTACTTTTTGTTGTTCCGCTCTAATCTTGGTGTGCGGGTGCGGGCGGTCACCCAGAACCGCAACATGAGCGCCTGTCTGGGGATCCCGACCAGAAAAGTCGATTCGTATACGTTTGCCTTTGCCTCGGGCTTAGCCGGGATCGCCGGCTGGGCCTTGACCATGGTGGGCAATGTCGATCCAGGACTGGGGCAAAACTATATCGTCGATGCCTTCATGGTGGTGGTGACCGGGGGGGTCGGCAAACTGGCGGGGACCATCTGGGCGTCCTTGGGCATCGGGGGACTCAACAAACTCATCGAACCGGTCAGCGGGGCCGTGTATGGCAAGGTCTTCATTCTGGTCGGCGTGATTCTCTTCCTGCAGTGGCGGCCGCAGGGCCTCTTTGCCGCGAAAGGACGCAACGCCGATGCCTGAACCGGAGCGTGGTCGTCCAGATAGCCGGGAGACGGTCTCCTTGTACGTGGTCGGGCTCTTCTTGCTGGTGGTCTTGCCGGTGTTGAATGTGCTCCCGGCGGAGGACTCCTGGTTCCATCTCAGTGATTTTCGCCTCAATCAATTCGGCAAGTTTTTGGCGTTTGCCATTCTGGCCCTGGGCTTGGATTTGATCTGGGGCTATTGCGGCGTGCTCAGTATGGGCCAGGGGGTGTTCTTCGGCTTCGGCGCCTATTGCATGGGGATGTACCTGACCTTGCAGATCGGGACGGAGAGCGTCTATGGGAGCGAGCTGCCCGACTTCATGGTCTGGACCCAAGTGAAGGAACTACCGCTCTTCTGGTATCCGTTCAAGAGCTTTCTCGGAGGCTTGCTGGGCGCCATCCTCGTGCCGGTGCTCTTTGCCACCCTCTTCGGGTTTCTCGCGTTTCGCAGCCGCATCAAGGGCGTGTACTTCGCCATCATCACGCAAGCCTTGGCGTTTGCCGCCTGGTTGGTCTTCAATCGGAACGAAACCCGATTGGGGGGCACCAATGGCCTCACGGACTTCAAACAGCTGTTAGGGTACCGGCTGTCCGATCCCTCAACACAACGCGGGCTCTATCTCATCACGGTCATGGCCCTGATTGCCGCCTATCTGCTGTGTCGCTGGATCGTGGCGTCACGCGCGGGTAAAGTCTTGATCGCGATCCGCGACAGCGAGTCGCGGGTGACGTTTTCCGGGTACACCCCCTGGATGTTCAAGCTCTTCGTGTTTGTCGTGGCGGCCGGATTGGCGGGATTGGCCGGGATGCTCTATGTGCCGCAGGTCGGGATCATCACCCCGGCGCAGATCGGGGTCCTGCCGTCGCTGGAGGTGGTCATCTGGGTGGCGGTCGGCGGGCGCGGCACGTTGATCGGGGCGATCTTGGGGGCGGTGGCGGTCAACTATGGCCGCAGTGTCTTGACCAACTATTTTCCAGAGGCCTGGCCCTTTATCCTCGGGGGTCTCTTTGTCGTGGTCGTGACCCTGTTCCCCGATGGCCTCGTCGGCATGCTGCGCAACCTCACGGATCGGAAGCCGTCCCCGGCCTTCAAGGCGGACGGGAGGACGGCGGCATGACGGACAGCGAGCTCATTCTCAACTGCGAAAACGTCGTGATGGACTACGACGGCTTCAAGGCCCTCAACAACTGCAACTTCAAGGTCCACTATAACGAGTTGCGGGTGGTGATCGGCCCGAACGGGGCCGGCAAGACCACCCTGCTGGATGTCATTTGTGGCAAAACCAAGCCGACCTCCGGCAAAGTGCTGTTCGGCAAGGGGACCAATTTGGTCGGCAAGAACGCCGAAGATATCACCAAGCTCGGCGTGGGCCGCAAATTTCAAGCGCCCTCGATCTACAGCAATTTGTCCGTCTGGCAGAACTTGGACCTGTCGCTCAAACGGGCCAGCAAGGGCGTCTTTCCGACGTTGATGGGGCAGTCGTCCCCGGCGGAGCGGGCCCGGATCGAGGAGGGGCTGGAGACGATCGGGCTGACGGAGCATGCCCATGATCGGGCGGGGTCGCTCTCCCACGGGCAGAAGCAGTGGTTGGAGATCGGCATGGTGATCTTGCAAGAGCCCTCGCTGCTGTTGGTCGATGAGCCGGTGGCCGGCATGAGTGACAAAGAAACAGAGCAGACCGGCCAATTGCTGACGAAACTCTCGGAGAAACAGGCGATCGTGGTGATTGAGCATGACATGGACTTTGTGCGGCAGATTGCGAAGATCGTGACCGTCTTGGCGGAAGGGACCGTTATCTGCGAAGGGACGGTGGAGACCGTGCAGGCGGATGATCATGTGCGGGAAATCTATTTAGGCCGGGCGATAGTCGCCCATTAGCGAGGGAGGAGGCACCGGTCAGCGATGGCACCCGACACACCGCCGATGACGTTGGTGCTGGACCACGTCAATGCGTACTACGGGGAGAGTCATATTCTGCGCGACGTCTCCTTTACGATCGAGCCGGGCGAGGTGGTCTGTCTGATGGGGCGCAACGGCGTCGGGAAGACGACCACGCTGAAGACGTTGACGGGCTTGCTGCCGGTACGGTCCGGGACCATCTCCTTTCTGGGCCAGGATATGACCCATGCCAAGACGGATCGGCGCGCCAAGGTGGGGCTGGCCTATGTGCCGCAGGGCCGGGAGATCATCCCGCATTTGAGCGTCTATCAGAACCTCCAGCTGGGCTACTGGAACCGGCCGGCGATCCGCGGGGATGTGTCGGAGCAAGCGGCGTTTGAGGAAGTCTATCACCTGTTCCCGAAATTGACGCAGATTCTCAACCGGCCGGGCGGGGTGCTCAGCGGCGGCGAGCAGCAACAGCTGGCGATCGGGCGGGCCATCCTCTCGAGCCCCAAACTGCTGTTGCTGGATGAGCCCACCGAAGGCATTCAGCCCTCGATCGTCGATCAGATCGAGGACGTGATCATTGGGTTCAAGCAGTCCCGCCGGTTTGCCATTTTGCTGGTGGAGCAGGGGCTCCATTTTGCCGCGCGCTTGGCGGAGAAGTATGTGGTGATGGCCCGAGGCGCCGTCAAGGCCCAGGGCAAGAGCACCGAGCTCAACGCCGACATGGTCCGGCAGCATCTCACGGTGTAAGGTTTCCTGGCAGCCTTTGTCAACAGCCTGCTAGTTTACTGCTGCTGATCAGTTCGGAAGACTACGTGGGATCGTGATTGTGTCGATTCCGCGGCTCGCCTCTTTTCTCTTTATCTTTCTCGTAGAAATAGGTGCTTGGTGGTCGCATGTCTCACTGGAGGCCTGACTCGGCGTAGGGTGATTCCTCGACCTCGTTGAGAAATGTACTCGCAGCACTTGATTCTCTTGCAGTATGATACGGCTTCTCTGTCTAAGGGGTGCCGTGTGTTGAAACAGCGCATCGAAGCCGTCACGAAAGCCAATCAGAGATTCTATGAGGCGTTTGAAAGTCTCGACATCGTCAAGATGGACGAGGTGTGGACACATCAAGAGTATGTCACTTGTATTCATCCAGGTTGGACGATTCGTTCGGGATGGCCTGCCGTTCGCGACTCGTGGGTACTGATCTTTAACAACACGTTCTCGATGAAGTTCGAGCTGAGCGATATCCTGGTTCAGGTAGCAGGCGATATGGCCTGGGTCATCTGTGTGGAAAATCTTGTGACCCAGCAAGCAGAGGAGCCACAACAGGCCAAAATTCTTGCCACCAACCTTTACGAACTCATCGGTGATGAGTGGTTGATGATTCACCACCATGGGTCGCCGGTGATGGGCTAGTGCGTGGGATGTCTCCGTGCTCGCGCAGCCCGCACACAACTCGGATTAGATTTTCACTGGAGGATGGTGTGCTTGCTGCATGCGCGCAGGTGGAGGCATCCTGCGCACTAGCCCTGGGTTAGGTAAAAAGAGGGAGCGATGGGCGGTGCTCGCTCAATGCGCGGAGAAGAAAACAACACAACGCCCCGCCTTATGAGAGAGAAGGAGATGAAGAGTGCTTGCCCAACGCGCGGCCATTGGGGAAAGTGGACATCTCGATGTCCACGGGGCGGGCTAGGAAAGAGAAACACAATGCCGTGGTTCCGTTGACGGGACAGCTTGTGTGGAATGCGCAACAGCGATGGCCAATATTGCTGCGCAACGGCGTGATGAAGCGTCTGGCTGGCAGGGGGATGTGCTCTACTCTAGGGGAAGATGGCCGCTATAGTTTTGGTGCAGGAGTCGGGACTTCGTCGATCCGTATGGTTTTCATCCATTCGGCGGTGATGGTGTCCCGTTCCACCATCGACATACCAGCATAGGTCGAGAACATCTGTGGCCCACGACGCCGTCGCCACGTCAGAAAACTGAGGAAATGGTCTTTGCAGACGGATTGCGTGCCGGCTGGCGCATAGGGATTTGCAAGGCAGTTTGTCACGCAACAACGAGTATCGTGCACCTCAATAACCTCTCCAAGTGTGAGCAGTATGCCGGTCAGTCCTGCTGAATTTCAAGCCCAATGCCGGGTCTGCGGCAAGATCCTCTGAAATGCTCAACAGAAGGGATTTCTAATGCGCCGATTATTTCTGTTCTTTGGACTCTTCGCTTTCTGCTCTATGTTGGGAGGCTGTTCTGCATGGTCCGGTCAGATCATTGGCTCTCAAGATTCGTCAGAAGGGATCCCCGCATCAGGCTCAGGACTCCTACCCCAGGGCATTGCCATCGGCGATGTGACTTCGCAGAGGGCTTTGCTCTGGTTACGGACCGATGGGGCTGCTGTGGTGCGAGTGGAGTGGGCGCCGCTGTCGCTTTGGGAGCAAGCTTCAAAAATGGCTACGGTTGTGGCCCCGATATCAAGGATAGCACCCCTCAAAACGGGCGCAGAGACGGATTATACGCTGACGATCCCTCTTGAAGGCCTGACTCCCTCGACTCGCTATCGGTATCATGTTGTGGTCGGCCCTGCAGAATCATTGCAATCGCAGCTCCCTGGGAAGCCGGCGGCGACGGGTGAATTCGTTACACTGCCGGACGAGACAACCTCCGCAGCCGTGAGTTTTGCCTGGAGCGGAGATCTTGGCAGCGCGGGACGATGTCGCCGAGGCGCAGATGGTTATCCGATATTTGACGCGATCCATCGATACCATCCTGACTTCTTTCTCTTTCTCGGCGATACCATTTATGGTGATCATCTCTGCCCCTCGCCTCCTAACGAGCCGGGTGCGGACTTCAAGGCGACGACGTTGGATACTTATCGGTTACGCCATCGTTACCAGCGGGGCGCTGAATCATTGAGAAGGTTCTTGGTGGAGACGCCGGTGTATGTGGTCTGGGATGATCACGAGGTCAGGAATAATTTTTCCGGTCCGTATGACGAGCAGATGCCGGCCGGTCGGCAAGCGTTACGTGAATATTGGCCGATTGCGTCTCCCCGTGAAGACCTGCATCGTCTCTATCGGACTATTCGCTACGGTGCGGATCTTGAACTGTTTATCCTGGATGTTCGGCAGTATCGGAATCGCAATGTGGATCTGGATGATGCTTCCAAGACCATGCTTGGTACGGCACAATTGGTATGGCTGCTCAACGGACTTCAGACCTCAACCGCGACATGGAAAGTCATTGCAACGCCAGTTCCTCTCTCAATTCCAAAGGGTGGTGATAGCACGGTTCCTGGAAACGACGGGTGGGCCGGTGGGCCGGATGGTACCGGATTTGAGCGAGAGCGACAGGTGATTGTCGACACTATCCTCAGTCGCAAGATCAAGAATGTGGTCTTTCTCTCAGGCGATGTGCACTGGGTGCAAGCCAACGCCTATGATCCCAACTGGGATGGGATCATCGACTTTCATGAATACATTGCAGGTCCGCTTTCAGCCCCACCGGGGAGATTTGCTCCAACTCAAACGGTGCTTCATCCCACGGAGCTGTTCTATGAAACCGGGTATCATAATTTTGGCCTTGCCAGAGCCACAAAACATGATTTTCACGTGAGCATGGTGGACGAAACGGGCAAGGAACGGGTGTCTCACCGCATTGCGGCTCAGTAGAACAAGGCGAGATCCAGGCTCTGCCCCTTGCAATCCGGGCTTGGTGGCGGGTACGGTACGGACTTCATGGACCGTGGGGATGTTTTCTTCAACGAGATAGAAAGGAACACCATGTCAGCATTGATATCCGCCGATGAGATTTTTTCGAGAGCGGAGGCGGCGGCCGTAGCAGCGACAGGGCCTGATGAGAAGGCCTTACAGATCGATTATGAGGCATTGAAAGATAAATTTCGTCACATGTTGGGCAATCGCAAAATTGCGCTCTGCCACATCAATAAGTTTTTGCCGGAAGGGTATGAAGACCAAGGTCGGTTCAATCTGGTACTGCTCACGGCGGGGAATGTTGTATTTGACGTCGTGATCGGGGACTCCTACTTCAGATACGATGTGGTTTCAGCCGGCCAGTTGGATAAGGTTCAACTGATCGATGCGATGTGGGACAACCGGGAAAAACGCCGAGAAGAACCGTTCTTGAGCCTTCGCCTGATGCATGGTGAGGAAGCACATTTGTTATTGGCGTTGGACGACGAGGAACGGGCCAGTCTGCTGAAATTTGCCTCAGCCGTCGCGATGGCGAGAAATCCAGAACCGTAATCTGTTCATCCAGTTGTGGCGTGAGAGTGCGACCAGAGTCGTACCTCCACACCCCTGCCATCTATTCAGCTTTTCTATACCGATTCAGGTG
>JAMXAU010000120.1 GCA_024281365.1 Nitrospira sp. | reverse complement strand
CGGCCGCTCTTGCCGTGAACCCAGGTGTCGTAAACGTGAATCGTATCCGAAGACATGCACAACTCCTTTCAGCGGACGACCAACATGACTACAATGCCGAGAATAATACGATAGTAGGCAAAGACGCGCAAGGTATGCCGTTGGACATAGGTCAGAAACACGGCAATGACCGCCCAGGCGACCAGGAAGGAGATTACCATTCCAAGACCCAGTGCCAGAAAGTCTTGATCGTTGAACGCTCCGCGGGCTTTCCACGTTTCATACAGCGTGGCGGCGATGATTGTTGGGAGTGCGAGGAAAAAGGAATATTCCGTCGCCACTTTTCGATCCAGTCCCGCAAGCAGTCCCCCGATGATCGTGGAACCGGAGCGTGACATGCCGGGAATCAGCGAGGCGCATTGTGCCAGCCCAACCCAGAAGGCATGCTGTGGTGAGACCTGATCGAGGCTTGTGGCAGAAGCGGTGCGTGTACGTGCTTCCACGAGGAGAATGATGATTCCACCCACAATCGATGTGGACGCCACCGTCAGGGGAGTGAAGAGATAAGATTTGATCCACCCATGGGCCAACAGGCCGAGAATGGCGGCAGGCAGGAAGGCGATTCCTAGCCCAAGGATGAACCATAGGTTAGGATTGGTCTGCATGGAAGCCTTGAGACGGCCAGCCCACGTCGTGACGGGCGAGTTGCCGAGAGACGACCAGAGCGTTTGACGTTCGTGCCAAGCACCGGACAAGAGTCGACTGATCTTTTCCCGTTCGAAGACGATAACCGCGAGGATGGCGCCTAATTGGATGGAGATTTCAGCGTTGGCAGCCACATCGCCGGTGAACCCCAATGCGTGGCCGACCAGGATCAGGTGACCTGTGGACGAGACTGGTAAGAATTCTGTCAGTCCTTCGACGACTCCAAGAATCACGGCGAGAACCGGGCCCCATTCGTTCATGCGTACACCACTTAAGATTGAAAGACATAGAGGTGTGACCCTCCCTGGCTGCTCTCACAAGACTTAACGGATCATCACAGAGCCGTTGTGATCCGTCAAGCGTCAGGATGGATGATTATGTCTGATGCGACCAAGAGTGGGGGTGTTCGGACAACAGTAAATATATTGACAATGCCTGGATGTTGGCATACACACAATGCATGGTACGGGTTCAATACAAAGACAAGTTATCGGATTTGATGGAGGGAGGATCGCATGAGACGTGAGTGGATAGTGGTAGTGCTGGTCGGGGCAGTATTGGCCACGGGATGCGTATCCAATAAAAAGTACCAAGCGGCGTTAACCGAAGCGGATAATGCCAAGATGGAGCTGGAGAAGGCTCGGCAACAGAAGAGCGCCATGGAGCAACAAGTCCGAACACTCAAAGAACTGAACGTGAAGTTCGGCAATGAGGCGCAGGCGGTTCGTGATGAACTCCAACGCATCGAGCACGGGCGCGATACGGAACGAGGGGCGATCGAAGGGCGTACGAAAGAACTTGAAGAGAAGGTGAAAGCGCTCTCAGCGCAGAATAGAAATGTGAAACAAGAGTACCAGGATGTGAAGCGCAATAACGATACGTTGAAGTCGCTGGTAGCACGGTATCAGAAAGAGTTGAAAGATCGCTCCCATACCGGAACTGCGGGGGCTGCCACGCTGACTCCCAATCAGCTTTCTCCGGGAACTGCTCAGGCAACTTCGGCGGCGATGAATATCAATAAAGTGTCGGCGAACGACATGGTACTCTTCCTCGGTCTGAAACAGGATGAGGCGGAACGCATCGTGGGCAATCGCCCCTATCGTGTGAAAGGTGAACTGGTGGCGAAGAATGTGGTTCCGAAAGAGACTTTCGACCTGATTAAAGATCGCATCTCGGTCACGCCGTAGATCAGATCGCGATCAGTTTATCGGCAATGCCACGGGCCGTTCTCCTCTTAAATGGAGAACGGCCCGTTTCGTTTGTGGCTCATCAACTCCCTGTATTGCCCAACGTTGCTCATGGCTGTGAGGGAGCAATGTGCACGATGATCTCCGACAGCGAGGGGTCCTGGTTAATGATGTAGTGGATTGGTGGTGGGAAACTGGAGGTCTCGTTGGTCAGCACCGATTCCCGTAGGTAGCGTCGATTGGAATCATCGAGCAGCGTGCTATCAAGGGTTGTCGAAGGGACACGGTTGGTATGGGCAAATCGTCGAATGATGATATGTCGGGCGTCGGGCGGTCGCAGGTGTCTGTTACGGTCGGATGATCAAAGCGGTTGTTGAACAAGAGAACAGCTCTCCGATCCCTCGACAGGCGCGACTTGCCGGTTAATGCGGTTGTTCGGGCGTCGACGGGACGGAAATGGTCAGGGGGGATCCCTCGACAGGCGTGATGTCGCAAACGCGAGAATCCTTTCACGAAGAGCGGTCAGTGTCTGGTCACGGTCCATCAATGGTCAGTGATCGAAGTGGTTGTCGAATCAGAGAACAGGTCTCCGATCGATCGAAAGCGGAGATTGAGCCCTGCGCAGACTTCAACTTGCCGATCGAATCGGTTCTTGGTCCTGACCATATTCCACAGCGGGCTAAGCCCCACGCGACCCCAGGCGGCGAGGTGAAATACCGACAATGGATAGTCGGTTCCGAACAGCAGGCGGACTTGCAGTTCCGGGTGATGTCTGAGATACAGCAACATCTTCAGTCGATGGGGCTGAGTGAGGGCGGAAATGTCGGCATAGAAGTTCGGATAACGTTCGCACAAGTCCCGAAAAGTTGGAAGAAACTTCTCATGCAGTATGAGGCCATAGCTGCAGGCGTGGGCAGCAATGACGGTCACCCCTTCGTCCAGCGCCAGGCGGAGCCGATCGGGGTCTCCCAGGGATTGGTCGTTGCCGATCAAGCTAAATTCGTAACCAACATGGCTCAAGAATGGCAGTCTTCGTTGAGCCAATGCACGATAGAACGCCCTATATCGCTCATCCGCTGGATTGAAGTGTTGCGCGTTCGGTAAGGCTTTGATGAGTACAGCTCCGGCGTCTGCACAGCGGTGTACTTCGTCGATCGCATCCTCGCGTTGCGGATTGATAGATGGGCCGGCTAAAAAGACATCGGGATAGGTCTGCACGGTCTTGAAGACGTAATCGTTGCTGACAAGAAAATCCGTGTGTTGGCGATTGAGGAGACCGGTTTGATCATAGAAGCCATCCATCCCGAGAAGTACGACTTTCTGTACGTATCGTGATGCGCGCAGCTCCGACAGGAGATGATCGAGGTAACGCTGATTGGTCTCATGTGGATGGGCAGGTGAGAGCTCATGTTTCCATAAAAGAAATCGAAACAGAGGACGACGAAGAAGTCTCGGTGAGATGAAGCATCCATTGTCGCCATCCGGCAAGGCGGCCAGATGGACATGGCAGTCGATCAGGGATTTCTGGGCCGTGGTTCGTGAAGCGTCGCTGGTGAAGCGTTGTTCGAAATGAGTCATCGGTTGGTGGGCCACCCTGGTAGCCGCGCTCTCTCCCCTGAGAGATACGCTTTACGTTTCACGCATCACCGGAATCGCCGTCTCATCCAACGTGTGCAGGACCGCTAAGCGCTCTCCCTTCTTCTCATCGGGAAGACCAGTGACAGCAAACACTTGCGCCTCAGCACCAGACGCCTGCTGCAGGGCCTCCTCAACCTTTCCGTGAGGAACCATTTCGCCGCCGATTTTGGAGAAGCGAGACAACCGGTCGGTGATGGTCAGGAATCCATCGTCATCCAATGCGGCAATGTCCCCTGTGATGTACCATCCGTCCCGCATCACTTGAGCGGTTAAGTCTTCTCGACCCAGATACCCGTTCATGACGTTCGGCCCTTTCACCAGCAACATGCCCGGTGTGCCTGAAGGCAAGGGGGTGTAACTATCGGGATCCACAATCTGTACGGAGACTCCTGGTAGAGGCTGCCCGACCGTCCCGCGGCGTGAGGCTGGTTGATAATATCCGGCGGCACGGAAGTCCGGGCAATTGACGGCAATCACGGGTGCGCATTCCGTAACGCCGTAGCCTTCGATCGGGCCGACTCCGAATGTGTCCTCGACCGCCTGGGCGAGACGGGCCTGAAGTTTTTCCGCACCGGTGAGGATTACCCGGACCGAGCTGAATTGTTCCGGGGTACAGCGGCGGGAATAGAGCTGTAAGAACGTCGGCGTGGTGACGAGGAAAGTGACGCGATATGTTCTGATCAGTTCGCCGATGGCGGCCACATCAAGCGGCGACGGATGAAAGATCATCGGGGCGTTGTTGGACATCACGAACCAGAACACCATGTATCCGAACGAATGGAAGAAGGGCAAGATGCCGAGGACTCGTTCATCCTGGTAGAGATGGAGCATCTGTGTCGCGCCCTGGCAGTTGGAGTCGACGCTGAAATGAGAGAGCATGACGCCTTTGGGTTCACCGGTGCTCCCGCTGCTGAAAATGATGGTGGCGAGGCTATCGGGCGTCAGCGGTTTGGTTTGCCCACAGGCCCGTTCGATGATGCGGCTGGGAGCGAAGAGAGCCAGCAAGGCGGCCTGAAGTTTATGGCCCTTGCTGATCGTTTTCGCGAGGTCCTCCAGCCAGAGGATTGAGGGACCCTCCGGCAGCTCAAGCTTGGCTTTCTCTACGAACAGGCGGCTCGTCACGATGGTGCGAAGCCCCGCGAGCTGTACTGCAGCTTCCAATCCGGATTTGCCGACCGTGTAATTCAGGTTCACGATGGTTTTGCCGCAGAGGGGAGCGGCGACGTTGACCAATGCTCCGGCGACCGTGGGTGGCAGCAGGGCCCCAACCCGCTCCTGTCCGTCCCAATGGGGGCGTAGCGTTCTGGCCAGGACGATTGATCCGATCAAGGCTTGCAACGATGAGACATGGGGGCGATTCTGGTCGGCCATGGCCAGGCTGAATGGCGCACGCCGCATCGAGCGAATAAATTCTCGATGGAGTGGACGGCGATGGGGCTTTCTCAGCTGCCACGCTGCCTCACCCAGCTGGCGGATCGTTCCGCGCAGTTCATGGGCCGACGTCGTGGGCGGGAGCGGAGCTCCAAACGAGACTGTGACGGGGTAGGGCAGCTGTTCAGGCAGTTTCCACAGAAAGCGTCCACGATTGAAGCTGAAGATGCTGCCCCAGACACGATCGAGGTGAATGGGAATGATCGGAACCGTTCGCCCCTTAACGATCCGTTCAAACCCACGCCGGAACGGCAGGAGTGTCCCGGTTCTGGTGATCTGGCCTTCCGGAAAAATGCAGACGAGGTCACCGTGGTCGAGGGCCGCACCTGCTTCCCGGAGTGCTTTGAGAATGACGCGCAATCCGCCATGTGACGAAATAGGAATGACGCCGAGCGCTTTCATGAAGGGTTTGAAGATTGGCTGCTCGGCATATTGGGCGTCGACCACAAACCGCACGGGGCGATCGAGACTGGCGATCAGGAGCAGACCATCCACAAACGAGACATGATTGGGAACCAACAGTGCGCCTCCGGATGGCGGCATGTGTGTTTCCCCGATGATGCGGAGGCGATAGAGGGTATGTGTGAGCAGGACGAGGATGAGCCGAAGCAACGTATCGGGTAACAGCCACAGGGCATAGAGCATGCCCCGGCTGAGGTCATCCCGGCAGTTGAAGATGCTGGTGGTCAGAGACCAGCACTGGCCAGCCATCCGCCGGACAGTGAGCCGAGGAGGATGCCTGTGAAGACACAGGTGTTGGAACATCGAGATCACGGCTCCGCGCCGATCGGGAGGCGATTTCCATTGGAGGATGGCATTCAGTGACACAAAGATGAACGCGCTGGCGATGCCGAGTGCGCCCAAAGAGAAGAAATGTTCCCGAAGTGGGTGCGCGACAAGACCAAGGAGGAGCAGTGCCAGGAAGACGCCGATGGCGCCTAACGGGATCAGTCCGTACTCCACACGGTTGCGTGAATCCTTCCCACCAGGATGGCGCAAATCCCAATGCCGACCGACAAAGAGTGTAAGCGGGAGCCCGGACATGGCGTCGGAGAGCTGGAGTACGGCTTTGGCGTAGACGATCACGTTTTGCATAAACAGACTGGCGATCGTCCAGAAAAAAGATTTCCATAGGGATGGCCATCTGCAACATGCGTTCGGTGCGAATGGCTGCCCAGGCACCACGAACCGTGGGCCGCTGCCTCCGGTTCTGGCCGGTAACACGGGCGGGATGGAGAAGGCGGTCGTGGAGACCGACAACCGACAATCCCGTCAGCACGAGGCGCCAGCCACGTGTGAGATCCGGCCATCTGTAATAAGAAGCCTCCGGCGGCCGTTTCCCGTCAGGATTGCAGCAAAGGTCCATAACTCCAGGAGACCGTTACCGGCAGCCAGACGTTCATGGGGGATCAACTCGGGAAGAATTCCATATTTCGATGGGCTGAAGAGTGCACTGTGGACACCCATCCCACAGAGGACGATCAGTGGAAGTATGCCACCGGCGGATTCATCCAGAGTGCGACGGTGCCGGCTGCGTTAAGAGCACCTCGACCACTTTGATGGTGATGACTACCCGTCCGCTTGCTTCACCCGATCGGCAAGGGTGCCGCCGACAAGCGACAGAAGCACCAGCGGCAGGGTGAAGATCGCGAAGGCCGTTGCGGTTTCGGTTTGAGCGACAGTTTCCAGCTCAGGTCCCGGAGCCATCCCTGCCGTCGCCTGCCGAATGGCCAGCAAGGCCACCATCAGCTTCCAGGCATTGTAGTCGAAGGCCCCGCAGACCGTGCGATCAGGAGGCCACGTAGGGTACGGGAAACTGGTTGTTGGTATTCGAACCGCCACAGTGGTCATTCGTGCAGACTATGTTGCACCATTGTGATGGGTTGGGGAAATAGGTAACCCTTCCAGTTCCGTGATTCACAACGCATTTGTGGCTAGAAGATCCTGGCTCAGCTGGCAGTCGAGCATGAGGAACTGGTTCGGACCCCGTTTCTTGGAAGTGGATATTCCGTAATCGTAGGAGGACCTGTTCCAGGTCTGCCAACTCCCAGTTGTGCGGGCTATTGTGCCCGATCGTGAGGGGGTGGGGAAATAGGCAACCCTTAGTTCCATGATTCGCAGGGCATTCGTTGTTGGGCAGGGTCCTGGCCTCAGTTGGTAGTCGAACGTGTAGGGTTCCGTCCGACACCGTTTCTTGGAAATGAGCATTTTGTAATCGTGGGATGACCTGCTCTAGGTCCGATAACTCCAAATCATGCGTGCTGACAAGGCCAAATCCGTGCCCCTTGGAGAGGGCGGTGATATAGGCTTGGCTGCCGATGAGCCGTTCCCGGTTGTTGGTGCCTTTAAAGATCTCGTCGATCAGAAAAAGCACGGGAGGCACGGTCCGATCCTTGGTGGCGTCGAGGATCGTTTTGAGTCGTTTCACTTCAGCGTAGAAGAACGAGAGTCCAGCATCGAGCGAATCGTCGACACGGATGCAACATGCCAATCGGCTCCAGGTCCATTCAAATGAGCCGGCGCACACCGGCGCACCGGCTTGAGCCAGGCAGAGGTTGATGCCGATCGTTCGTAAGAAGGTGCTCTTGCCGGACATGTTCGAGCCGGTGATCAGGTAGATCGATCCGAGTTCAGTCAGATGGACATCGTTCGCGATGCGTGTCCGTGGAGGCAGCAAGGGGTGTGCGAGTCGGCTCGCGCGGAGGGTTGGAGGAAGCTCCTGTTGCCCATCAGCGGCGGCGAGCGGAGTCGGCCAAATGTAGTCAGGATGGAGATAGGCAAAGGTCGCGAGCGCTGACGCGGCCTCGACTTCCGCCAGGGCGTCGAGCCATTGCGGGAGTGCTTGTTGAATCCGGTCTTGTA
>JAMXAU010000119.1 GCA_024281365.1 Nitrospira sp. | reverse complement strand
TGTTCTTTACCTTTTGGGGGCTGAATGCCATCCGAAGAAAAGGTGCCGCCAGTTCGGCAAAGGACTGGCTTCGCCGGATGTTTGGACTGCTCAATAAAGGCGGGGCCGACAGCCTTCCGTTATCCCGCTTCCACATGGGCGGGTTGGGCACGAAGATGATGCAAAAGGTGATGAAGCAAAATCGCATGCCTGATGTCCCGGAGTTGATGCAGACCGCCCTGGATCTGGGCGTACATTTTATCGCGTGCACGACAACCATGGGCCTGATGGGCATTACCAAAGACACCTTAATCGATGGAATCGATCAGTTCGCCGGTGTCACGACATACCTGGCGGAAGCGAAGCGTGGTAGCGTCAATCTATTCATTTGAACTGACAGCTCTCATCCGGGAGTGAGGGATATCTTCATGATGCAAGCCGATGTCAAACTCGATACGTTAGGGTACTTTTGTCCCATGCCGATCATTCTGACGTCGAAGAAGATCAAAGAGCTGGCCTTGGGCCAGGTGCTGGAGGTTGTCTCCGATGATGAAGGCATCAAGAAAGACATGCCGGCTTGGTGTGAAACCACCGGCCATCAAATGGTGGGGCTGGAAGAAGAGCAGGCAAAATCTGGGCGGATTTACAAGGCTTTTGTAAAGAAAACAAAATAATCAGACTTTTTCAGAATCGACCAGACCAGAAGCCGGAAGGACCAGACGAAGTCCTCCGGCTTTTTCGTTTAAGATCAGACGCGTGGCATGGATCACATCGTTGAATGTGTACCTAACTTCAGTGAAGGCCGGAATCGAGCCACTGTTCAAGCCATACTCGACGCGGTCGCCTCGACGTCCGACGTCGTGTGTTTGGACCACTCGATGGATCCAGACCACCATCGAGCCGTCCTGACCTTCTGTGGAACCCCTGAGGCGGTTGTCGAGGCAGCTTTCCGTGCGATCCGTACCGCAACCAACCTCATTGATTTGCGCAGCCATATCGGCGTGCATCCGCGCGTGGGAGCAACGGACGTCGTCCCATTTATTCCGATCACGGGTACGACGATGGACGATTGTATCCAGCTTGCAAGGCGACTCGGATCACAAGTTGGACGTGAACTGGAAATTCCCGTCTTCCTGTACGAACGGGCCTCAACTCGAGCCGATCATGCTCCCTTGGAAGCAGTCAGGCGTGGGGGCCTTGAAGGATTGGCGTTCCGAATGGCATCCGACCCGAATTGGGCACCCGATTTCGGTCCGGCCCGACTCCATCCAAGTGCCGGAGCCATCGCCATCGGTGCCCGGCCACCACTCATCGCATACAACATCAATCTCCGCTCTACGGAAGTGGACAAGGCCCGTGCGATCGCCCGCGCCGTCCGCCACTCAAACGGAGGACTCCCTCATGTCAAGGCGATCGGCGTCGACTTACCCAGTCGGAGAATCGTCCAGGTCGCCATGAATCTAACCGACTATCAGGCCACACCAATCCTCACCGCATTTCAGGCAGTCCAGGCGGAAGCGGCACGACTTGGAATCGAGGTCGCCGGCAGTGAACTGATTGGATTGATCCCACAGGCAGCCCTGCAGCACACTGCCACCACAGCGCTCCAACTTGATCGCTTCGATGCCAGCCAGGTCCTAGAAACAAGAATCAGCGAGATGCTGCGCTGCAAGACCGCTCCAGAACAAACCGTGGCGGAGTTTCTTACCGCCGTGGCCGATTCCAAGCCAACCCCAGCTGGTGGAAGTGTCGCCGCATTGGTGGGAGCCTTGGCGGCTTCATTAGGAGTGATGGGGGCCCGTCTCAGTCGGCAATCTGACGCGGAACAGCGCCTCCTTGCACTGAGCCGGAACCTCCACAGGCTGGTTCAAGAGGACGCGGCGGCCTACAACGAGCTGATGGCGGCCTATAAACGCCCCAAGGATGACCCCGAACGCGCCCAGACAATTTCGATTGCACTCCAACGGGCAACTGAGATCCACTCCAGATCGTGGAGTTCAGCTGTGAGGTAGCCCGGTTCCTCCAGCCATTACAAGCGGCGGCAAAATTGGCGGTCCGATCAGATCTCACAGTCGGCCTCACCCTCGCAATTGCAGCTGGTCATGCTGGTCTCTTCACCGTGAAGACAAATATAAATGCACAGCAAAATCATATACTTATTGATGAATTTCGAGATAGGATCTCGAAGGTGACCGAAATCCTTGAGGAACTCAAGGTGTTGTGTTAAACTCCGCCGCTGATTTGTGAAGGCCCATAAACACATTATGAAGCAGGCTTACTTGGCCTGAGAAAGTCGAAAATCAATCGGATGGAAATCAAAGTTTTTAATAACAACGTCGAAAAAGCTCTGAAAGTTGCGAAAAAAAAGTTGGCAGGTGAGGGTCTCTTCCGTGAGCTCAAGCGTCGCCGTTTTTATGAGAAGCCCAGTGTGAGGAAGAAGGCCAAGCAACGCGAAGCCCAACGACGCCGGCAGAAGTGGTTGTCAAAGCGGAAACCTGAGTAGAGACGCCCTCAGGGCTCTTCTAGCCCCTTCCGTAGCCTCCTCCCCGTTCGTGCTCACGCCCCTATGCGTCAGGAGCAGATTCATGCCGCCGTCCGCATCCTCAAGCGGGAAATTCGCCGTTGGCAAGAACCGGTCGTCGGCGTGGTCGCCAAGGAATCGAACCGCGATCCCTTCCTGATTCTTATTTCCACCCTTATCAGTTTACGAACCAAGGACAAGACAACCCGAGAAGCAGGCGACCGACTCTTTGCGTTGGCGCGTACCCCTGCCACAATGCTGCAGCTGCCGCTGAAGAAGATCGAACAGGCAATTTATCCAGCCGGGTTCTATCGAACTAAGGCCAAGTCGATTCATGAGATCTGCCGACGATTGCTGGATCAGCATGGCGGCAAAGTCCCGGACTCCATTGATGAACTGATCCGCTTACCGGGAGTCGGGCGGAAAACGGCGAATCTCGTGGTCACGATCGGATTTGAGAAACCTGGAATCTGTGTCGATATTCATGTGCACCGTATCAGCAACCGCTGGGGCTACATCAAGACCAAGACGCCGGAAGAATCGGAAAACGCTCTCCGCCGAAAACTGCCGAAACAGTACTGGATCACCTACAACGACCTTCTCGTGCCCTATGGACAAAACCTATGTCTTCCTGTGTCGCCCCTATGCAGCACCTGCAAGTTGACCGATCTCTGCGATCGCGTGGGAGTCACGAAGTCGCGTTAGTAGTAAACGGTGAGGGGTGAGGTGATGGAAGAAGCTTGGTTGTTAAATTCCACTTACCCCTAACCCTTAACCCCTTACCGACTAGATAAATAGCTTCGTCTCCGCCTCAGCTGTTAATGACAGGATCGCGGGCAGCCCCAGGACCTCATCGACGTTCCGTTCGACCGCACCGGCATCCACTCCCATATATTCCAGGCCGGCGCTGCAGGCGATCAGCCGAAACTTCCCGACGTGCTTCGCATCTTGGAACATTTCTGAAATCTTAGGTACCTTCTTCTCTTTGAGGAGTCGGGCGACTTCCTCGGCAGATTCCGCATACTCCGGTGGAAAATCGATCTGATCGATCTTGCCTTCGGCCAGCTTTTTGATCGTCCAAAACAGCAACACCACAATCACATCCTTGCCCATCGCGGCAGCCGTCATGCCGAGCGTGGCAACCTGATGCAACTTATCGTAGGTCGCGTTGTGGGCAAAAATGACAAACTTCGGTTTGGTCGACATGGTTTACTTCTTCCGCACCCTGGTTTTCACGCTGTTGATATAGTCCGTAATCGCGGCATCAACGTCATCGGCTGTCATGGGACGATCATGCGTTTCACTCTCGTCGACAAGATAGCGTTCATGATCTTTTTCCTGCTTTAGAATGACGGCGTTCTCAGGGGTCACCTCAATCAACATAAACCATTCCTTCGCCCCTTGTGAGAGCACCACCTGCTTGCCGGCTCCCTTTCTGGTGATCTCAATCTGAAGCCCATCATCCGTTTCCGTCGAGGACCATGCCCCGCTTGCAAACGACATATACCCAATGACGACCGTCAAGATGCCGAGGAGCGTTGCAGCTTTGGGATTCACCTGGCACCACACCGCTGGGGAAAATTCATGACGACTCGATTATAGCGAGCAGGGGCGACTCCGTAAACCATCGAGATCTATCTCGTTTACCTTGAGGGGCACGTGAACCCATGTTAGGATGCCGCCCGATGGACGGACTCATTGCAACGGTTGAGCAATACATCTCCACCGAAACACTCGTGACCCTGACGGCCCTCTCGATCGTCTTTTTCGTCGGGTCGTTGATCGCCATCCCCTTCATCCTGGTCAGATTGCCGACAGACTTTTTTGACACGCGTGTACCAAGACGCTGGATGGAAAATCATCACCCGGTGCTTCGACTCCTCGGTCATCTTGCGAAGAATGTGGTCGGCGCGATCTTCGTGTTCGCCGGATTCTTGATGCTCTTCCTCCCAGGTCAGGGCATTCTGACCATGTTAATCGGGATCACAATGCTGGACTTCCCCGGCAAGCGCAAACTCGAAGCCAAGATGATCGGCCAACCCGCCGTCCTCAACGCCATCAACGGGATGCGCGAGAAATTCGGGAAGCCACCACTCACCATTGCACCAGATCCCTGACCAGGACTGAGACAAAAGTGCTGAGTGCTGAGACTTCTCCACCCTCACTCAGTCCTCAGCACTCAATACTCAGCAGTGAAAGAACATCATGCCTGAGACATCACTCCAGTCCAACAAGCGTCCCACTCTGTATTTGATAGACGGCAGTGCCTACATCTATCGCGCCTTTTTTGCCCTGCCGGCCCTCAATAACTCCAAAGGCCTCCAGACCAACGCCGTCTATGGATTCATGACCACACTCCTCAAGATCATTCGTGAACATAGGCCCGATGGTCTGGTCGTGGCATTCGATGAGAAGGGGCCGACACTCCGCCACGAAGAATTCAAAGAGTACAAGGCACAGCGCCCACCGATGCCGGACGGGATGAAATCCCAGATCCCGTACATTCATCGCGTGGTAGAGGCATTGAATATCCCTGCCGTGAAGCAGGCGGGCTACGAAGCTGATGACCTGATCGGTACCCTGGCTCGCCAAGCAGAGCAGGCTGACCACGATGTCGTCATCGTCACCGGTGATAAAGACATGCTCCAACTCATCACACCGCATGTGCGTATCTACGATCCGGTGAAAGACAAATGGTCCGGCGATGCGGAATGTATCGCCAAGTTCGGCGTCGAACCAGGGCGTGTCGTCGAGATCATGGGATTGATGGGCGACAGCAGCGATAACATTCCTGGCGTAAAGGGCATCGGCGAGAAAACTGCCATGAAGCTGATTGCGCAGTTCGGAACAATCGATGAACTACTCAATCGGCTCAATGAAGTGACACCCCCACGTATCAAGACCCTTCTGACGGAACAGGCGGACAATGCCAGACTGAGCCGAAAACTCGCGACCATCGACACCCAGAGCCCGGTGGAATTCCATCCTGAATCCTATCGGATCAAGCCACCGCACGACGAACAGCTCGCCGAGCTGCTGCGTGAACTCGAGTTCACGTCGCTGCTGAAGAGTCTTCAGCCGTCGGCCAAGCAACCGGAGACGAAGACCCCGGCGCCGGTCATAATTGAAGATGAATCGGCCGCACAGCGGTTTGCTGACAGCTTACCCCAAAACACTCCGCTCGCCGTGCACTGTCTCTTTGCTGGCCAACCAGGAGCCCATGCCGAGCTGAAAGGTCTTGCCCTCTCAAGTGGTGGCCACACTGCCTTCGTCCCGATCGACATCCACGCCTATATGCGACCGATCATGCCCCTCCTTCACGATCCGCAGAGAACCAAAGTGGTGCATGACCTCAAGGCGACCCTATTAGCCTTGCATCGCCTCGGCGTGACCCTGGCACCACCCTATGTCGATACCATGGTTGCGGACTATCTGCTCAATCCCAACCGGCGCGACCATGGCCTTGAAACGATCGCGATGGAGCGGTTGGGTGAGCGGTTTGGATCAGACAAGGGGCAGCAGGCCCAACCCCAATCGCTCTTTGAGGTCGATACCGGATCCCGAGACCAAGCGACAGAAGCCGCTTCATGGTTGGTCAAACTCGAACCCATCCTGGCGAACCAGTTGACGGAACAGGGAAGCCTGCCCCTCTTTACCGTTGTCGAGATGCCACTCGTTCCTGTCCTGGCAGACATCGAACGGAATGGCTTCTTACTCGATGTTGAAGGGCTACACACATTGGGTAAAGAGCTCGAACGGGAACTCGACCGCATGATGGAAACAATCGCCGGGCTCGCCGGGGGTGAGTTCAATATTAATTCACCCAAACAGCTGGCCACGGTCCTCTTCGAGAAGCTCGGCCTAAAACCCCTGCGGAAGACCAAGACCGGGTACTCCACTGATGAAGACACCCTGACGCAACTGGCATCGCAACATGATCTGCCCGCGCAGATTCTGAACTACCGCAGCCTCAGCAAACTCAAGTCCACCTATGTGGATGCCCTTCCAGAACTGGTCAGGCCGGAGACGAAGCGACTCCACACCTCGTTGAACCAGACCGTTGCCGCGACAGGGCGCCTTTCATCGACTGATCCCAATCTGCAAAACATCCCCGTCAAAGGGGACTATGGCCTACGTATTCGTGAAGCCTTCATCGTGCCAAAAGGCCATGAGCTGCTCTGCGCCGACTACAGCCAGATCGAGCCACGCATCCTCGCCCATCTGTCACAAGACCCGAGACTACTCTCAGTCTTTGCGAAGGAAGAAGACATCCACATGGCCACCGCCATGGAAATCTTTGGGCTCCCCTCCAGTCAGATCACGCGAGACATGCGCCGCGCAGCCAAGACCGTCGTCTTCGGTATCGTCTACGGCATCAGCCCGTTCGGTCTATCCCAAAACCTCGGCGTACCCCAACCCGAGGCGAAGAAATACATCGAGACGTTCTTTGAGAGGTTTGCCGCAGTGCGGGCCCTCATGGATCAAAACATCGCCGAAGGACGAGAGAAGGGCTATACCACCACCATCCTTGGCCGCCGCAGGCCCATCCCTGAATTGCAGAGCGGCGATCCCACACAACGAGGATT